>JAVVHH010000037.1:0-28655 GCA_032249615.1 Acetobacteraceae bacterium | reverse complement strand
CCGGCAGGCTCGCGGCAAGGCAGACGGCGGGCCAGATCACGGCATGGAAACGGACGATGTCCTTGCCGACGACGTGGACGTCGGCGGGCCAGAACCGCCACAGCGGATCGGTCTCATCCGGGAAGCCGCACGCGGTCATGTAGTTGATCAGCGCATCGAGCCAGACATACATGACATGGCCGGGATCGTCCGGAACCGGCACGCCCCAGGTGAGGCCGGAACGGCTGACCGCCAGGTCATTGAGGCCGCTGCGGACGAAGCTCGTGACTTCGTTGCGCCGGGTCGGCGGCAGAATCCGATCGGGGACGGCGTCGTAGTATTCGAGCAGCCGGTCCCCCCAGTCGGACAGGCGGAAGAAGTAGCTGGGCTCGCGGACCCATTCGACCGGGGCGCCGGTGGGCGCGAGGCGGGTCCCATCGGCCGCCGCGGTGAGTTCGTCCTCGTTGTAGAAGGTTTCGTCGCGGAGTGCGTACCACCCTTCGTAGTGGTCGAGATAGATGGCGCCATTGTCGCGCAGGCGGCGCCAAATCTCTTGGCAGGCGCGCGCGTGGCGTTCTTCGGTCGTGCGGATGAAGACGTCGTTCGACAGATCGAGGATCTGGCCGAGCGCGCGAAACTTGTTGGACACTTCATCGACAAAGGCCTGCGGCGCCACTCCGGCGTCCATGGCGGCCTTCTCGACCTTCTGCCCGTGCTCATCGGTGCCGGTGACGAACAGGACGTCGGCGCCATCGAGCCGCTTCCAGCGGGCGACGGTGTCGGCGGCGATGGAGGTGTACGCGTGGCCCAGGTGTGGCGCGCCGTTCACGTAGTAGATGGGCGTCGTGATGTAGAACGTCTCAGGGGGCATTCAGCAGCTCCAGGCCAGCCACGACAGCGTGGCGCTTATCCAGATTGGAGCGCTCGGTTTCGTCTTGGAGGCGGCCCAGCGCGTGCCATACTTCGCTCCACTCGCCTAGGGGGCGGCGGGAAAGGAACGGGTCCCCCCTGCCCTGCTGGCCTCCCCGGGCGGCCGCGCGAACCGCTGACCCGAGCCTGTCGCGCAGCAGATCCATGAACGTCGAATAGCCGGTGTCGCTGCGGCCCAGTTTGTCCGCCAGATCCCATGCGCGGACGGCAGAGAGCGGCGCCGGATCCCGCAGCACGCCATCGACCAATGCGGCGATGGCGATGCCGCCCTCGTCGGCGAGGAGCATTGCACGGCCGGGGGAGCCTTCGGCCAGGTCGATCAGACCGGCTTCCTGGCCTGGCAAGACGACCGCGAGCGCCTGCGCCATCGCTTCCGCATCGAGCGGCTCGAGGCGGAGCCGGCGGCAGCGGCTGCGGATCGTCGGCAGCAAGCGGCCCGGTGTGGCGCAGGTCAGCAGCAAGATCGCGCGCGCCGGCGGCTCCTCGAGCACCTTCAGGATGGCGTTGGCCGCGTTGCGGTTCAGGTGTTCGGCGCCGTCGACGATGACCACGCGCCAGCCGCCTTCGGCCGGGGTCAGGCGCAGGAAGCCGGCGACGTCGCGAGCGCCGTCAATCACGATCTCGGTGCGCTGCCGCTTGCGCTTGTCGTCCCACTCGCGCGTGACGGTGAGAAGGTCGGCATGGGTTTCCCGTGCGACCCTGCGGAAGCTCGGGTTGGCCCGGTCGTTCGGGTCGCCGGAGAGGGTGAGAAGGGACCGCGCCAACCGGTAGGCGAGCGTGGCCTTGCCGATGCCGTCAGCGCCGGTGATGAGCCAGGCATGGTGCAGCCGGCCCGCGTGCCGGGCTGCGGCGAATTCCTTTTCGGCAGCGGCATGGCCGAACAGGAACGGGTTTTCGCATGGTGGGATCACGGCAGGCGCGCGGCCACGGCCGACCAGATTCGGGCGGCGATGCCGGGCATGTCACCCTCGCCGTCGATCCGCACGAAGCGCGAGGGCTCGGCGGCGGCGAGCGCCTCGTAGCCTTCGGCCACGCGCGCGTGGAAGGCGGCATCGAGCCGTTCATACCGGTCGAGACTGCCGGGCCGCGCCGCGATGCGCGCGGCGGCCGTTTCGGGCGGGATGTGCAGCAGCAGCGTCAGCGCGGGCTGGACCGGCAGCAGGCGCGTCAGCGCGGCGATCAACGCGCGGTCGGCGCCCAGGCCGTAGCCCTGGTAGGCCATCGTCGAATCGGCGAAGCGGTCGCACACGACGACGGTGCCGGCGGCGAGCGCGGGCAGCACGGTGCGGGCGAGATGTTCGGCCCGGGCCGCAAAGTGCAGATGGATCTCGGCGGCCGGCGACCAAGCCATCGCGCCGTCGAGCAGCAGGCGGCGCAGTAGCTCGGCCCCGGGGGCGCCACCGGGCTCGCGCGTACGCAGCACGGACCGACCGGTGCTGGTCAAACGCTCGGCCAGTAATCCCGCTTGGGTCGACTTCCCGGCTCCCTCCCCGCCCTCGAGCGTGATGAACAAGCCTGCCTACGATCCGAGAACGTAGCGGGAGACGACCGAAACGGCCCGGCCGGGTAGCCCCAGCCGGGGCACGTCGATCCCTGCCATCAGCGGCACGTCCATCGACGGCACGCCCTGCCCGGAGATCAGCAGCTTACCGATGACCTCGCCGCGGTTGATCGGAGCGGGTACCGGGCTCGCATATTGAACTTCGATCTTGGCGGTCTGGCGCCATTGGCGCGGCATGGTGATGACCAGGTCGCGGCCGCCGACGAGCGGGACCGTTGGGTGGGTGCCCAACCACACCTTGGCGTTCTCGACCGTGTCGGCCGCACTGAACAGGGTCACGTTTTCGAACTCGCGGAACGCCCATTCCAGCAAGCGCTCGCTCTCCTCCCGCCGCGCATGCATCGATGGCAAGCCGTTGATCACGACGATGACCCGGCGGTTGCCCCGAAGCGCGCTGCCGACCACGCCGAAGCCGCCCGCGTCGGTGTGCCCGGTCTTCAACCCGTCCGCTAAACCCTTCTGCACGAGCGGGTTGCGGTTCTCCTGGTCGATGCCGTTGTACTTGAACGAGCGCTCGCCGTCGTAGTGATAGTATTCCGGATACTCGGTAATGATGTGGCGCGCGATGACCGCGATGTCGTGGCAGCTCATGTGCTGATCGGGATCAGGCCAGCCCGTGCAGTTCCGGTAATGCGTGTTGGTGAGCCCCAGCTCCTTGGCTTTCTGGTTCATCAACTCGACGAACTGCTCTTCGGAGCCCGCGATCGCCTCGGCGAAAACGATGCAGGCATCGTTGCCGGAGTCGACGACCACGCCGCGGATCAGATCTTCCACCCGCACCTGCCCGCCGAGCGGCACGAACATCTTGGACCCCTGCATCCGCCAGGCCTTCTCACTGACGGGCAGCTCTTGGTTCAGGGTCAAGCGGCCGGATTTGAGTAGGCCGTAGACGATGTACATCGTCATCAGCTTGGTCATCGAGGATGGCGGCATCGTGCCGTCGCCATCTTTGTCGAGCAGCGTGGCGCCGCTGTTGTAATCCATGATGAACGCCCACTTCGCCGACGTGTCGAGCGGGCCGAGGGGCGTGGTGGCTGGCGACCCGGTGGTGGTCAGAGCGGCTGGAGCTCCCGAACCGGGTTTGCGCGGCCGCCGCTGAGCTTGGGCGATGGCTGGTACGGTGAGGGCGGCTCCGGCGAGAAGCGCGCGACGGTTCAACATGCCTGCTACTCCACCACGATCGAGGGATCGGTTACTCCCGACCGGCGCACCTGGTCCAGGCCCGCGTCAGCGTCCGCGACCGACGCGAACGGCCCGGCCATGACGATGAAGCCGGGCTGCCGCGCCCCGGCCTCGCGCTCGACGCGGGCTGGCACGCCGGCGATCTTGTTTTTCAAGGCTTCCGCATAGCGAAGCTGGGAGAACTGCCCCGCGCGCACCCAGAGTCGATACGGTTGGACCGGGACGATTCCGACGGTATCCGGCAAGGGCTCCATTGTGTCCGGGGGCGGTTTGGCCGCTCCGGCATCGGGCCCCCGAGGCGCGACTCGGGCGGGACCTCGGGCGTGGCCCGGCGGGGGGAGATCTTCGCTGGTCACGGAAGCGAGCGGGGCGGCGCTGATGCCTTTCGGACCACCGCCCAACCGGTCGCGCAGGGCCTGGCTCGCCAAACTGTCCAATTCGATTCGGACCGGAGCGGCGCCGCCCTCCGGCAGGCCGAGCCGGTCGGCGGCGCGCGCCGTGAGGCCAAGCAGCCGGCCTGGATTGGCCGGGCCGCGGTCGTTGAGGCGAATCCTGATCTGGCGACCGTTCTCCAGATTGGTGACCTCGACGATGGCCGGCAACTGCAAGGTCGGGTGCGCCCCGGTCATCGATTGGGTGTCCGCGCGCTCCCCGTCGGCGGTCAGGCCGCGGGAAGACGGCAGACGTTCGGCGATCCCGGTCGCCTCGTAGCGAAACTGCTCCTGTGGGTAGTGCCACACACCGCCCAGTTCGTAGGGCGCGCCGGTGACGTAGTGGATGGACGGAGCGGGCGTGTTCTGCGACGCGCGATGGCTGCAGCCGGCGAGCGCGGCGGCGAGCAGCAGCCACCAGCGCATCAGATCACGGCCGCATCGCCCAGCAGGCTGACGGCGAGCGCGTAGAAGTCGGACGGGTTGTAGCGGCGGATCGCGTTGAAGTTCGGGTAGACCATGAAACCTTGACCGGGCGCGACCCCGGTGGGGATGATCAGGGCCCCCTGCACGTCCGAGCGGCTGAAGGGCGAGCCGTCGTCGCGGCGCACGCCCATCTCCATCCAGGCGCCGAGCGGGCGGCGGTCATCGCGGTTGGCAATTGCGGAATCGATGGAGGCGGGAACCTGGACAGGCTGGGCCGAGGGCGCCCCATCGCGCCAACCGCTCCGGGCCATGTAGTTGGCGATGGAACCGAACACGTCCGGCAGGCTGTCCCAGATGTCGCGGCGGCCGTCGCCATCGAAGTCGACCGCATAGGTCAGGTATGAGCTCGGCATGAACTGCGGTTGGCCCATGGCGCCGGCCCACCCGCCGGTCAGGCGGGCCGGGCCGACATCCCCGCTGTCCAGGATGCGCAGCGCGTTGAGCAATTCCTTGCGGAAGTAGCTGGCCCGGCGGCCTTCCCAGGCGAGCGTCGAGAGCGCCTCGACAAGGCGGTAATTGCCCTTGGTGGAGCCGAAATTCGACTCGATGCCCCAAATGCCCATGATGACCGCCGGGTCGACGGCGAAGCGGCGCCTGACATCGCGCAGGAGATCGCGCTGGCGGGCGAAGTTCTGGCGGGCGAGTTGGATACGCGACTCCGGCAGCACCTTGGCGCGGTATTCGGGCCAGGTGAGCTTGAACTCGGGCTGATTGCGGTCGAGTTCGATCACCCGGCTATTCGGCGCCACGCCGGCGAAAGCGGCCCGCAATGTGGCATCATGGATCCCGGCCCGGCGCGCTTCGGCCATGACGCCATCCACGAAACGGGCGAAACTCTGGTCCTGGGCGCGAGCCCCCCGACCGGCGAACGGCAACAGCGCAGCGGAGGCGAACGCGACACGACGAGTGAGCATGCTGCGCATCTGCCACATCGGCCGGTGAGTCGCAAAGTGTGATGCCGCAAGGGCACCGAACAGGATCAGTTGAAACGGCCCGAGCGGGGGAAGCCGTTGGGCGGCAGCTTGCCGGCTTGGGCGCGGTCGCCGAGCCAGGGGCGCAGGTCGATTTCCGTGCGCATCTTCTCGCCGAGGCGCCAGGTCAGGCCGTCGGCGAGGCGGAAGATCTTGGCATCGGCCAGGGTGCCGTCCTTGTACCGCTGCAGCAACACACCGGCGCCACGGGACAGCTCGGGCAGCTGGTCGAGAGGGAACACCAGGAGCTTGCGATTGGTGCCAATGACTGCGACGTGGTCTCCCTCCTCGGGGATACAGAGCAGCGCGCGCTCGCCGGGCTTGAGGTTGAGTACCTGCTTGCCGGTCCGTTTCTCGGCAATGAGGTCGGCGGCGGCGACGAGGAAGCCGCGGCCAGCGTCGCTGGCGAGGAGATAGCGGCGGCCTTCCTGCCACACGAACAGCGCGGTGACGTCATCGTCGTTGCCCATCTCGGCCGCGACCCGGATTGGCTGGCCGTCGCCACGGCCGCGCGGGAGGTCGCCGGCGCGGAGGGTATGGGTGCGGCCGGCGCTTCCGAGCAGGCAGAGTCGATCGGTGGTTTGACACGGGACCAGCATCCGGAGCGCGTCGCCCTCCTTGAACTTCAGCTCGCTGCCATCCGCGAGGTGGCCGCGAACCGCGCGGATCCAGCCCTTTTGCGAGAGGATGACAGTGATGGGCTCGCGCTCGACCAGGTGGTCGGCGTTGACATCGATCGGGGCAGGCATGTCGCCGATCGTGGTGCGGCGGTCGCCCAGCGGGCCGGAGCCGAACTTCTCCTTCGTTTGCAGAAGCTCGGACTCGATCTTTGCCCAGCGACGCGACTCTTCCCGCAGCAGCGCTTCGAGCTCCTTGGCTTCCCGGGACAGAGCGCGATGCTCCTTGCGCAGCTCCATCTCCTCCAGGCGGCGCAGGGAGCGGAGCCGCATGTTGAGGATCGCTTCGGCTTGGGTGTCGGTGAGTTCGAAGCGGGCGATGAGGGCGGGTTTCGGGTGGTCCTCCTCGCGGATGATGCGGATGACCTCGTCGAGATTGAGGAACACCGCGAGGTAGCCATCGAGGATCTCGAGGCGGCGCTGGATCGCGGCGAGCCGATGGCGGGAGCGGCGCTCCAGCACGATCAGCCGGTGGTCGAGCCAGGCGCGCAGGACGCCGCGGAGGCCCAGCACCATGGGGGTGTGGTCGGCCGTGAGCACGTTCATGTTGAGCGAGAAGCGCGTCTCGAGCTGCGTGGCGCGGAACAGCGTTTCCATCAAGATCTCGGGTTCGACGGCGCGGGTCTTGGGCTCGAGCACGAGGCGGATGGTTTCCGCGCTCTCGTCGCGGATGTCGCCGAGGAAGGGGAGCTTCTTGGCTTCCAGCAGTTCCGCGATCTGCTCGATCAGCTTCGACTTCTGCACTTGGTAGGGGATCTCGGTGACGATCACCTGCCACATGCCCAGCTTGCCGCGCTGCACTTCCCAGCGGGCGCGGGTGCGGAAGCCGCCGCGGCCGGTCTCGTAAGCGTTCAGGATCGATTCCCGGCTTTCGATCAGGATGCCGCCGGTCGGGAAGTCGGGGCCGCTGATGTGCTCCAGCAGATCGGCGGTGGTGGCTTCGGGGTGCTGGATCAGGTGGATCGCGGCGGCGCAGACCTCGCCGGCATTATGGGGCGGTATGCTGGTCGCCATACCGACGGCGATCCCCGCGGCGCCATTGGCGAGCAGGTTGGGGAAACCGCCGGGGAGAACGAGCGGTTCGCTCTCCTCGCCGTCGTAGGTGGGCCGGAAATCCACCGCGTCGTCGTCGATGCCGGCCAGGAGCGCCTGGGCGACCTCGGTGAGCCGCGCCTCCGTGTATCGCATGGCGGCCGGGTTATCGCCGTCGACGTTGCCGAAATTGCCCTGGCCTTCGACGAGCGGGTAGCGGGCGGCGAATTCCTGCGCCAACCGGACGAGCGCTTCGTAGACGGACGCGTCGCCGTGCGGATGGTATTTGCCGATCACGTCACCGACGACGCGGGCGCATTTCTTGAAACCGGAGGCCGGGTCCAGCCGGAGCTGGTGCATCGCGTAGATCAGCCGGCGGTGGACCGGCTTGAGGCCGTCGCGCACGTCGGGCAGGCTGCGCGACATGATGGTGCTGAGCGCGTACGCGAGGTAGCGCTCTGAGAGCGCGTCTGCGAGCTTGGTGTCCTGAATCGCGCCGGCAAGATCGTCTGGCATGCCGGTGCCCTACACGTCGGGCAGCGCCAAGACCAGACCGTAGAGCGCGTCTCGCGCCGCAGGCAGCGGGCGGTGCTGCTGGCCGAACGCGTCGCGGGCGAGGAAGTGCGCCGTCAGCGCAAGGCCATCGCGCCAATCGCCGGGTCCCGCGCTGTTGGCGCCCACCAGGAACCCCGGCAGGCGGAGTAGCCGACTCTCCCACACGCCGGCCGCCTCGCGCGCGACCGCCCGCCCAGTGCGGGGGGAGACGAAAGCCAGGCCGGTGGTCGCGCCCGTGATGGCGCATGCGGAGAGGTCGAGCCCATAACCGAGTTCGGCGAGCAGCGTGGCCTCCCAGCGGATGAGAAGAGGGAGCGCGTCCTCGATGCTGGGCAACGCCGCCACGATCTGGACCAGGCCGAGGAAGGCGAGCGGATGCGGCTCGCGCTCGGGAAGCGCGCCGTCGGCGATGGCGCAGGCGCAGGCGAGAATGGCGAGCGGGAGAGGGTCGTCCATCGCGGCGGCGGCTCCGGCGTGGATGAGTTCCGCAGAGACGTTCCCGAGCTGGTCCGGCAGCCGGGCGACCCAGCGGGCCTGAACGAGATTGCCGCGCTGCCAGAGCGAGGCCTGCGCGCGGCTGCCGCCGCCGCGTGCGAGGGCGCGGTAGACGCCATGCTCTTCGGTCAGCAGGCTGACGAGCGCGCTGGATTCGCCGTAGGCCCGGGCGTCGAGCACCACCGCGGGCGCCTCCCACTCCATCGCCGTGCTAGTCGGGCTCGAGCCCGATCGCGCGCAGGCGGGCGCCCTCCTCGTCCCAGCCGGCGCGTTCCTTCACGTTGAGGAATAGGTGGACGGGGCGCTCGAGCAACCGGGTCAGCTCGCGCCGGGCTTTGGCACCGATGGCTTTGATGCGGTTGCCGCCGTCGCCGATCATGATGGCCTTGTGGCCGGCGCGGGCGACGTAGACGGTCGCATCGATGCGGACCGAGCCGTCGGGACGCTCTTGCCAGTTCTCCGTCTCGACCGTGGCGCCGTAAGGGATTTCTTCATGGGTTTGCATGAAGATCTGTTCGCGGACCAGTTCGGCGGCGAGCAGGCGGTCCGGCAGGTCGGTGAGGTCGTCGTCGGGGTAGAGATGCGGGCCGGGGGGCATCGCCATGGCGAGTTCGTCCAGCAAGCGATCGAGGCCATCGCCGTTGGCGGCGCTGACCATGAAGGTCTGCTCGGTCGGAATTGCCTCGCGCATGGCGGCCGTGAGCGGAAGGAGGTCTTGGCGCTCGATCAAGTCGATTTTATTCAGGATGAGCCAGACCCGGCGTTTCCGGGTGGCCAGGTTGGCCGCGATCTCGCGAACGTCTTCTGTGGCCCCTGCCCGGCTATCGACGATCAGCAGGGTCAGATCGGCATCCTCGGCGCCCGTCCAGGCCGCTTTGACCATGGCGCGGTCGAGCTTGCGCCGGGGGCGGAAGATGCCGGGCGTGTCGACCAGGAGGATTTGAGCCGGGCCGCGCATCAGCACGCCGAGCACGCGAAAGCGCGTCGTCTGCGCCTTCGGGCTGACGATGGAGAGCTTGGCGCCGGTGAGGCGGTTCAGGAGAGTGGACTTGCCGGCGTTGGGGGCTCCCACGATGGCGGCGAAACCGCAGCTCGATTCGGTCATGCGCGTAGCTTCGCCAACAGGTCGGCGGCGGCATTACGCTCGGCGAGGCGCTTGCTGCCGGCCGCGCCGCTGCCTTCCTGCCCGCCACCGGCGGCGACCATGTGGAATTCCGGCTGGTGCGGCGGGCCCGAGCGAGAGGTGACGCGGTATTCCGGCAGAGGCAGGCCGCGCGCCATCAGCCACTCCTGCAACTCGGTTTTCGGATCGGTCGGCGGTTCGGCCATGGCGTCGAGTTCCGGGCCCCAGATCCGTCGGATGAAGGCGCGGGCCGGGTCGAGACCGGCATCTAGATACACTGCCCCCATGAGCGCCTCCAGAGCATCGGCCAGCACGTTGGCAAGGTGTCCCACCCCAGCCTTGGCTTCGCTGACGCCGATGTCCAGCGTTTCGGACAGCCCGGCGCGGTCGGCCAGTTCGGCCAGGACGCGGCGCGAGACGAGATAGGCATGGCGGCGACCGAGCGCGCCTTCCGGCTCCAGCGGGAAGCGCTCGACAAGCCATTCCGCCACCAGCAACCCGAGCACACGGTCGCCGATGAATTCCAGCCGCTCATTAGAGTTGACCGGAGATTTGCCTCGCCGCTTCGGCTGCAACGCCGACCGATGCGTCAGCGACTCCGCCAGCAAACCCCGGTTGGCGAAGCGGTGGCCGAGCAATTCCTCGGCTTGCTCGAAGCGGGTCAGCTGATCCCGTGCAGGAGCCGGCTCCAGCGAATTTCCATCGGCCATTCCCAAAATTGCCAAAACGGCGCACGCCCATCGACGGAGAAGAAGAGAAATTCGGCACGGCCGACCAGGTTTTCCATGGGCACGTATCCCACACCGCTCGAATCCATCACCCGGCTGTCACTCGAGTTGTCGCGGTTGTCACCCATGACGAAGACGTGGTTCGCCGGCACCTGGAATTCCGGGGTGTTGTTCATGTAGCCGACGTCCTGCTCTTTCAGGATCGGGTGCTGGACGCCGTTCGGGAGTGTTTCGATGTATTCGGTCGCGATCGTGCGGCGCCCCTCGTCGTTCTCGACGTATTCGCCGACCAGTTTACGCGGCGCCAAGTTGCCGTTGATGTAGAGCTGGCCGGCCTTGACCTGGATCTTGTCGCCGGGCAGGCCGATCACGCGCTTGATGTAGTCGATGCTGGTGTCGTGGGGGAATTTGAACACCACGACGTCGCCTCGGGTGGGGACGCGACCGAGAATCCGGCCGCTGAACAGGTCGGGCGAAAACGGCATCGAGTAGCGGGAGTAACCGTAGCTGTATTTCGAGACGAACAGGTAGTCGCCGACGAGCAGCGTGGGGATCATGGATCCGGACGGGATATTGAACGGTTCGAACGCCACCGTTCGGATCACAACGGCGATTAGGACCGCGTAGACGATCGTCTTAATGTTGTCGGCCAGACCATTGGGTTTGGTCTTAGCCACGGACTTGGCCATTGGGGCGGGCGCCTACTTCAAAGTTGGCGGATGAAGCCGACGCGACCCGGTCGTGTCAAGGAACCGACCCGGTGTCACGGTAGCGAAACAGCCGAGATCACCACCTGAGCAAAGGCGTAGGGATACTCGTCGGTCAAGGTCAGCACCAGCTGGGCGCCCTGGCCGGGCGGGGTGATGGCGCGAAGGCGGTCGGCCGCGCCACCGGTCAGGCGTAACGCCGGTTGGCCCGACGATAGGTTGATCACACCGAGATCACTGTGAAAAACGCCCTGGCGGAAGCCGGTGCCGAGCGCTTTGGCGCAGGCTTCCTTGGCGGCGAACCGTTTGGCGAGGGTTCCGGCGCGGAGCGCGGCGGTGCGCCGGGCGGCACGGGCGCGCTCGACCGGGGTGAACACACGCTGGAGGAAGCGGTCGCCATGCCGGTCGAGCACGCGCTCGATGCGTCGGATGTCGCAGAGATCCGAGCCGAGGCCGATGATCACGGGCTCATCCCTTGGCGCGCTCGACCTGGGTAATACCCGACGCCCCGCGGAGCCCGGCGATGACGTTCGCGAGGTGCTTCGTGTCGCGCACCTCGACGTCGACCAGAACTTCAAAGAAATCCTGCTGGCGGTTGACGATCTTGAGGTTGGTGATCGCGCCCTCCTGTTTGGAGATGGCGTTGGTCATGGTCGCCAGCGCCGTCGGCGCATTGACGGCGATGGCGCTGATCCGCCCCGTGTGAGTGGCGGACCGGGCAGCGACGAACGCCGTGTCCCAATCGACGTCGATGAAGCGTTCCGGGGTCGCCGCGAAGCTCTCGAGCGTTTGGCAATCCTTGGTGTGGATCGTGACACCCTTGCCGGTGGCGACGATGCCGACGATGCGATCGCCCGGCAGAGGATGGCAGCAGCCGGCGTAGTGCACGCTCATGCCGGTGATCAGCCCGGTGATCGCCATGTCGTCCCGGGCGGTAACCCGCTGGGGCCGGGATGTCAGGTTCGGCGACATGCGCGAGGAGCGGGAGTTCCGCAACTCGGGATACGCGGCGTGGACCACGTCCTTGGGACCGATGTTGCCGTTGCCGACGGCAACATAGAGGTCGTCGAGGCTTGCCGCCTTCAGGCCCTTCAGGGCCGCGTCGAGGACCTTCTCCGAGCCGTCGACGCCCTCCTGCCGGAAGGCCCGGGCCAATGCGGCGCGCCCGGCATCGATGTTGTTCTGGCGTTGCTGCTGCGCGACGTAGCGGCGGATGCGGGCGCGAGCCTTGCCGGTGACGACGAAGCGTTCCCATGCCGGCGAAGGAGTGCCGCCCCGGGCGGTCAGGATCTCCACCTGATCGCCGTTCTGCAACTCGTGGCGCAGCGGCAGGAGGCGGCCGTTGACCTTGGCGCCCACAGTGGTGTCGCCGACCTGGCTATGGACGGCGTAGGCGAAGTCGATCGGGGTCGCGCCGCGGGGAAGCTGGATCAGCTGGCCTTTCGGCGTGAAGCAGAAGACTTGGTCCTGGTAGAGTTCGAGCTTGGTGTTCTCGAGGAAATCATCGGCAGCCTGCGAGTTGTCGAGGATTTCGAGCAGGTCCTGCACCCAGCGGAACTTCTGCAGGTCGCTCGCGGAGGCGTCGTCTTGTTTGTAGAGCCAGTGGGCGGCGACCCCGGCTTCGGCAATCGCGTGCATGTCGACGGTGCGGATCTGCACCTCGATCTTCTGGTTGCGCGGTTCCCGCAGCGTCACCCCGGTGTGGATGCTCTGATAGCCGTTTGATTTCGGCGTGGAGATGTAATCCTTGAAGCGGCCGGCGATGACAGGAAAAGCCGCGTGGATGGCGCCCAGGGCCGCATAACAGGAGTCCCTAGTCGGCATTACGACGCGGAAAGCCATGATGTCGGACAGCTGCTCGAAGGCGACATTGCGCCGCTGCATCTTCTCCCAGATTGAGAACGGCGATTTCTCACGGCCGGTCACGCTGACGGGGGGAGCGCCATATTCGGTGCAGACACGGATCAACTCGCTGCGGACCTCCTCAATGACGTCGGCGCCCTGGCCGCGGAGGAAGTTCAGGCGTGCCTGAATAGTGTCGAAGGCTTCGGGTTCGAGCTGAGCGAAAGCAAGGGTTTGCAGTTCGGTCTTGACCGCGTCCATGCCGATGCGCTCGGCCAGCGGCGCGTAGATCTCCATCGTCTCGCGCGCGATGCGTTGCCGGCGATCGGGCTTTCGGACGTAGTGCAGGGTCCGCATGTTGTGGAGGCGGTCGGCGAGCTTCACGAGCAGGACGCGGATGTCCTTGCTCATGGCGAGAACCAGCTTGCGGAAGTTCTCCGCCTGCTTCGTCCGATCGGATTGGAGTTCGAGCCGGGTCAGCTTGGTGACGCCATCCACGAGCCCGCCGATGGTGACGCCAAACGCCTTGTCGAGGTGCGAGCGGGTGACGCCGGTATCTTCGATGACGTCGTGAAGAAGCGCCGTCACGATGCTGGCAGTGTCGAGTCGGTAACCGGCGAGGATATCGGCTACGGCGAGCGGGTGCGTGATGTAGGGGTCACCGTTGTCACGGGTCTGGGCGGCATGCGCCTCCTTCGCCATGATGTAGGCGGCGTCGATCTTCTCGAAATTCGCGTCAGGATCGTAGGCCCGAATTTTTTGGATTAGCTCAACGTGCCGGACGATGTCGGGGCGACCGGGTGCTGTTTCGGGCGAGCTTGTACCGTCCGGCGCGTAATTGGGCCGAGAATGAAATTGGGTCGGTCGCCCTTCCATCCGTTAGCGAGTCGTCAGCGGCGTGACCGGCCGCCGAGTTCGGCCTCGATCGCCGCTTCGAGGTCGTCGGGGGACAGTTCGTCGACCGGCAGACTGTTGGCTTCCTCTTCGGCGGAGACATCCTGAAGCCCAAAGATGTTCTGATCGGTCGGGATCAGATCAAGCACTTCCTCGTCAGCCGGCTCGGGCTCCGGGGCACGCGACAGGGACTTGATGAGGTCTTGCTCGAGCTTCGACAGCTCGATCGTCTCTTCCGCAATCTCGCGGAGGGCGACGACCGGGTTCTTGTCGTTGTCACGATCGAGCGTCATCTCCTCGCCGCGGCTCAGGTTGCGCGCCCGCTGGGCAGCGAGCAGGACGAGTTCGAAGCGGTTCGGAATCCGCTGGACGCAGTCTTCGACGGTTACGCGCGCCATGCGCCAAACTCCGGTATATTGCAGTGCGAAAGGCTTAAGTAAGGGCATGAGTGCCCAAGAGCAAGGAGTCTTCACGCAAGAAGACGTTCAATCCGCTGCAGCGGCAGGGCTGCGCGTAGTTGTAGCGCGGTGCGACCGAGCGTCGGATGCCGCCACTCCGGGGCAACGTCGCAAAGCGGATAGAGTACAAAGGCCCGCTCGGCCAGGCGCGGGTGCGGGAGAATGAGGCCGGCGGAACTGATGGTTCGCGCTCCGACGGCGAGGAGATCGAGGTCGAGGATGCGGGCGGCATTGGCGACGCTGCGGATGCGGCCGACCTCGGCTTCGATCTCGTGTAGGAGGCCGAGCAGGGCAAGCGGGTCGAGCAGGCCGGATAGGCGGACGACGCCATTGATGAAGTCGGGCTGGTCGGAAGCTGGCACGGGAGCGGTCCGATACCAGGCGGATACCGCGTCGAGACTGAGGCCGGGTTGAGCGGCGAGGCGGTGGACGGCCCAGCGACAAAGGTCGAGCGGCGAACGACCCTCCGCATCCGGCAGGTTAGACCCGATCGCGACGAGGATAATGTCGGTCATGGCGCCCCTTTTCTCCTGCTGCGCGCGGCGGTAGAGACAGGATTTGCCCGTTGGGGCGAGGAAAGCCTGTGACGACCCAAAGCAACGAGCGCTGCGCCCTCTTCATCGATGGCGCGAACCTTTACGCGGCATCGCGCAACCTCGGATTCGACGTCGATTATCGTAGCTTGCTGCAGTATTTCCGTGATCGCTCCTATGTGGTGCGGGCGTACTACTATTCCGCGCTGTTGGACACCGAAGAGTACTCGCCGCTGAAGCCGCTCACCGACTGGCTCGCCTATAACGGCTTCTACCTGGTGACCAAAACCGCCCGCGATTTTACGGACGCCACCGGGCGACGGCGCGTGAAGGGAAACATGGACGTCGAGCTGGCCGTCGACATGATGGAGTTGGCGCCGTCGCTGGACCATGCGGTCCTGTTCAGCGGGGACAGCGACTTCAGACGACTGGTCGAGGCGGTGCAACGGCGCGGCGTGCGCGTTTCGGTCGTGTCGTCGGTGCGGACGACGCCGCCGATGGTGGCCGACGAATTGCGCCGCCAAGCGGACCAATTTATCGAGTTGGCAGATATCGCGCCGGCATTCACGCGGCGGGTTGCCGACCGGTCAACGCGGCCGGGCTCCGGCACCGATGAAGACTGAGGCCAGCGTGGGCGGGCGGGCTCCGCTCCCGGATTGCCCGCTCTGCCCGCGGCTGGTCGAGTATCGAGAGCTCAACCGGTCCAGTCATCCGGAGTGGTTCAATGCTCCGGTGCCGTGCTTTGGGCCATTGGATGCGAAGCTGCTGATCGTGGGCCTGGCGCCGGGCGTTCGAGGGGCCAATCGGACAGGGCGGCCATTCACCGGCGACTATGCCGGGACGCTGCTCTTCGAGACGTTGCTGAAATTCGGTTTGGCGGAGGGACACTTCGAGGCGAGACCGGATGACGGGCTGGTTCTGCGTGGGGTGCGGATCGTGAACGCGGTTCGCTGCGTGCCGCCCGCCAACCTGCCGCTGCCGATCGAAATCCGGACGTGCAACCAATTCCTCGCGACCGAATTAGCGGCCCTGAAGAATGTCCGCGCCATTTTGACGCTCGGGGTAGTGGCGCATGGCGCCCTGTTGCGGGCGGTGGGGCTCTCGGTCAGCCGTCTCAAGTTCCGGCATGGCCAGGTAGTCGAACTCCCCACTGGGCTGGTCCTGGCGGACTCGTATCATGTGTCCCGTTACAATACGAACACCGGGCTACTCACCACCGCGATGTTCGAAGACGTCGTTGCGGCGCTGGTCGAGCGCCTATCGCGGTGAGCGTCGAAGGGCCAGGACGGCGATCATGGCTGCGGTCGGGAGCAGCCATATGACCCGGCCTTGGTAGCGTCCGAACACGCCTCCCAGCGCACCGGAGGCGAAAGCGTTGGCGAGAAGAGTGAGCGCGACCGTCGCGATGAGAGCGCGGATGTTGGGGTCGCGCAGGCGAAAGAACAGCACGACGCATGCAATGCCGCTCGCCAGGGCGAAGACCGCGTCCAGCACGTTGAGGCCGGAAAGAAGAGGATCGAGCTCGCCACTCTGCTGGAGCGTGCCCTGGACGTCGTGAACCAAAAACGCCGGCTGGGTGAAGTGCGCCCACCAATAAGGGTCCATCTCCGTTCCAGACTCGATCGAGACAAACTGCCGCGCGGTATTGAGCAGCATGTGCTGCGCGACCTGGAGGGGAAAATTACGTAAGGTGCCCTCTACGATCGCACCAGCATCCGCGCGGAAGTGCCGACCATCGGCGTCACTGAGCTTGGCCATGTATTTCCAGAGGATCCCGTTTTCGGTCCGTGGCAACCGGTCGAGGTCGGCGCAGACGAAGTAATGCTGAACGGGGCAGGCTTGCTCGAGGTAGTCGCGGCCGGGACCGTCGGCAATGAGCCGGGCCATCAAATGGGGCGGGCTTTTCGGCGCTAGCGTCAGGCGTTGGTAGAGTACCGCCGACGAGGTCAGGAGGGCAACGACGCCGAGAAGGTACGCAAAGCTCGCAAGCGCGGGCCTCCCCGTCCGCCAGACCAGCCGGACGATCCAGGCGCCGCCGCAGAGGGCGGCCCCCGGTGACGATGTCGGTCAGGTGGAAGCACACGCAGGCAACAGTGAGCAGGACGACGTAGATTAGCTCGAGGCGGCTGAGCCGTTCGCGCTGGAACACGAGCAAGAACACGCTCAGGCCCAGGATGCCGGCGAAGATGTCCGGCAGGAGGTGGGCGACATACCAGGAGACCGGGCTCAGAAAGGCGATCAGGCCGAGCATGACGAGAAGCGAGAGCGGGCCGATACCGCCCAGGACCGAGCGGGCGGTCAGGTAGACGAGATGGGCGACGATGAGGGCTTGGGCAACGATGACGGGCCACGCGGAACGTTCGCCGTGGAGGAACTCGATCGCCAACCCGTAGAAGACCGGTCGTGTGTTGTCGGGCGCGGTCAGGCGGATCAGATTATGGCCATCGGTCAAGTAGTTGAGCGTGTCCGGATACATGACCGGGCCGCCGTTGATCAGCGCGGCGCAGCACAGGGCGAGGGTTCCGAGCGCGAGGCTCAGACACAGCTGCAACCTGTTGCCCCCCTTCAGCCTCGGTCGCGCATGACACGCGCTTTATCGCGCGCCCAGTCGCGGGCGGCGATGGCCTGGCGCTTGTCGGCTTTCTTACGGCCTTCGCCCACACCGAGAAGGACCTTGGCTACGCCCTTGTCGTTGAAGTGGATTTGGAGTGGGACGACGGTCAGGCCGTCACGGGCGGTGGCGCCCATCAACTCACCCATCTGCTTCTTTTTGAGCAGGAGCTTGCGCGGCGCGCGGGGTTCGAAGCGCGAGAGAACGCCGGCTTGGTATTCGGGAATGTAGCAGTTGAAGAGATACATCTCCCCTTCCCGCTCGCCGGCCCAAGCCTCAGTGAGCGTGGCGCGGCCATGGCGAAGCGATTTGACCTCGGGACCCTTCAGCACCAACCCGGCTTCGACGGTCTGCTTGATCGTGTAGTCGAAGCGGGCCTTTCGGTTCTGAGCGGCTATCCCGTGGGAGATCAGGCCCGACTTTTTCTTGTCCTTCGGCGAAGCCACTTAGTTGAGCAACCCGATGCGCTGCATGGCGTCACGCACGCGCGCGCGGGTCGGTTCGGCGGGCGGGGCGAGCGGCAGGCGGCAGAACGCGCTGCCATGCCCGAGAAGGCTTGCGGCGTATTTGACGGGGCCGGGGCTGGTCTCCCCAAAAAGCGCGTCATGGAGGGGCAGCAGGCGATCCTGAATGGATATTGCTCGTTCAGTTTCGCCATTCTGCCACGCTTGGTGCATTTCAGAGCAGAGGCGAGGAGCGATATTTGCGGTAACGCTGATGCAGCCGTGCCCCCCGGCGGCAAGGAAGGCCAAGGCCGTATGGTCCTCGCCCGATAATTGGCAGAAACCGGGGCCGCACGCCGACCGGGTGTGGAGCGGGCGGGCAAGATTGGCCGTGGCATCTTTCACGCCGACGATGTTTGCGTGCTTGGCAAGGCGCGCCATAGTCTCGACGCTCATGTCGACGACGCTGCGCGGGGGAATGTTGTAGATAATCAGCGGGAGATCGACGGCGTCGGCAATGGCTCTGAAATGGAGGTGCAGGCCTTCTTGCGTCGGCTTGTTGTAGTAGGGCGTGACGATCAAGGCCGCGTCGGCGCCAGCCTGCTTGGCGTGCCGGGTCAGCTCGATTGCTTCAGCCGTGCTGTTGGAGCCGGCGCCGGCGATAACGGGGACGCGGCCGGCCGCGACTTCAACCGCCATTTCGACGATCCGCTTGTGTTCGCTGTGGTCGAGGGTCGGCGATTCGCCGGTCGTGCCGACGGGGACGATGCCGGCCGTGCCCTGGTCGATTTGCCAGTCGACGAACGTGCGGAAGGCCGCCTCGTCGATCGCACCATCGTCCCGCATGGGCGTGATGAGGGCGACCAAAGATCCCTTGAACATAATTCGTAACCGTTCTGCAAAGGCGAGCGGTCAACCTATGCATCCGGCAGGTGTCTCGCAAGACCGTCGTCGGATGAGCGGGTTGCGGGTAGATGGGGACCATGCGCCGGGTCGTCGTCATTGTGTTGGGACTACTGATCTGTCCGACCGTCGGCTGGGCAGGCGATGTTGGGGCAGCGGTGCGGGCCGGAGATTGGGACCGTGCGGAGGCTGCTGCCCGAACCGCTGCGGATCCAGTGACTGCAAGGCTGGTCGGGTATCTGAGGGCGTTGACCCCGGGCGCTGCGAGCGCGAGCACGCTTCTGGAAACGCTGGATGCCGATGCTGGATGGCCCCAGCAGGGCGTATTGGCGCGGCGCTATGCCGATGCGCTAACGCGTGAGCGCGACGACCGGGTCGTGAGCGCGCTGTGCCAGCGCCGTGAGCCGGGGACCGTAGCTGCCCTGCTCCGTTGTGCGGCGGCCATGGCGCCGGGAGACGACATGGCACGACGGGCCTGGGCGGTGGGGATCACCGATGCCCCAGCGGAGATTGCGTTCCTCAAGCGCTGGGGCCCGGCGATTGGGCCGGGGTTGCAGGCGACCCGGTTCGAGCGGCTGGCCTGGAGCGAAAGCGCGGCTCCAGGCGGCGCGTTGGCGCGCCAGGCAGTGCGCGTCGAGCCGGCGATGCGGCCGATGGCGGAGGCCTGGCTCGCGCTGAAACGTGAGGATGCGGCGGCCCCGAAATTGGTAGCTGCGGTATTCGATGCGGAGCAGGGCGAGCCGGGGATGGTGCTGGACCTGGCACGCTGGTATCGGCGCGCCCATCGCGATCGCGACGCGGCGCGAGTTTGGTTGGAGCGCGGGGCGGCAGCCGAGTTGGCGGCCCCTGCGAAGCGGCGGAGTGCGTTTTGGAATGAACGAAACGCGCTCGTGCGGCAGCTGCTCCGCGCGGGCGAGGATCAGTTGGCTTACTCGGTTGCGGCACTGCCGGGCGGGGTTGCCCGTGGGGATGCGGCGTTTCTGGCCGGCTGGATCGCACTGCGACGGCTCGATCGGCCGCTGGACGCAGTCGCGCACTTTAAGGCGTTAGCGGCTGAATCGGGGGCCGCCATCAGCCAGGGACGGGCGCAATACTGGTTGGGACGGGCCTTGCTGGCGGCGGGCGAGCCCGAGGCGGCGCAGGCGGCTTATCGCGGGGCAGCGGTTTGGGCGACGACTTACTATGGGCAGCTGGCCGCGTTGGCGTCAGGCGAGGGTGCCGCGGGGCTGGTCCAACGAATCCGAGCACTCGAGGATCCGGGATGGGATGAGGAGCGGGCCGTGACATTCACCGGGTCGGAGATGGCGCGGGCAGTTGTTCTTTTGGTCGAATGGGGGCTGAAGGCGCAGGCGAGACCTTTCCTCAGCGCGCTGGCGCAGCAGCAGCCGGACCCGGCCGGGCATTCCATCGTCGCGCGCTTCGCGACGACACTGGGATTGCCGGATCAGGCGGTTGCGGCTGCCCGGGTGGCGGGGCGCGACGGGGTTATGATGCCGGAGGCGGGATGGCCTGATAACGTGGACATCGCGTCGGGCGGGGTCGAGCGCGCGTTGGCGCTGGGGGTCATCCGGCAGGAGAGCAGCTTCGATCCGGAAGCCCGGAGCCCGAGCGGGGCGCTAGGGCTGATGCAGCTCATGCCGGCGACCGCGGCGCAAGTCGCGCGATCACTAGGGGAGACTATGGGGAAGCTGACGGATGCGGGCGCGAACGTGCGGCTCGGCATGGCGTATCTGGGGTCTCAGCTGAACCGGTTCGGGGCGATTCCTCCGGCTCTCGCCGCCTACAATGCGGGCCCGACCCGGGCGCGGGATTGGGTGGCGTCACTGGGGGATCCAGCTGCGGGGGCGATCGACCCAACAGACTGGGTTGAGTTGATCCCGTTCGACGAGACCCGGAATTATGTTCAGCGGATCGTCGAGAGCGTGATGATCTATCGGGCGCGCGAGGGTGTGGCGTTGCCGCACCCGGTGTTGGTATGGGCGGTTGGGAGCGGGATTTGATCGGGACAGGTTTACAAGACGAAGTGGCGGCTCTGCTGGCGGCGCTGCGGGAAGCCGGGCTGACGTTGGCGACAGCCGAGAGCTGCACCGGGGGCTTGATTGTTGGGGCGCTAACGGAGATCGCCGGTTCGTCCGATGTGGTGGATCGGGGGTTCGTGACGTATTCGAACGAGGCTAAGACGGAGATGCTGGGCGTTGCGGCGGAGATGATTGTCGAGCATGGCGCTGTGAGCGAGCCTGTGGCGCGCGCGATGGCAGAAGGCGCCCTGGCTCGGTCGCGGGCAGATTTGACCGTTTCGGTAACGGGGGTAGCCGGGCCTGGTGGCGGAAGCGCTGCGAAACCGGTGGGCACGGTTTGGTTCGGCGCGGCTCGGCGCGGCTCGGAAGCGATCTGCGAACGGAAGGTGTTTGCGGGAGATCGGTCGGCGATACGGTTGGCGACTGTCGGCCACGCTATCGCATTGTTGGGTCAGTTGGGAAAGCGCTAACCCTCTCCCGCGGCCGAGAGAGGGTTAGACTACGCTACTTCTTAGCGTCGCGGGCGGCGCGACGCGCGGCGCGCTGGTCGGCTTGGTAGGCCTTGATTTCGTCGAGCGTGACGTAGCCGCGCTTGGACTTGTCGATGCTGACGAAGTCACGGGAGACTGCCCGCAGGCGGCCGGCCTTGGCTTGGTCGAGCGTGAGCTTGCCGTCATGCGTGGTGTTGGCAGCAGCGAACCGCTCGTCAAGTGTGCGTCGGGGCTGCGTCGCTCTGGTTGCGGCCGGTGCGGAGGGGGGTGTTGTTGCGGCGCCGGATAGGGCTGGCGGCGGACTGCCTGCGTTGTTGGTGGAACCCCCGAGAGGCGAGACGGCTTGGGCATGGGCCAAAGCTGTGGTCAGCAGTAGGGCGGCGAGCGTCGAGCGAATCCGCATTTTGCGTTTCTCCGTTAAACTGAGGCTACAGCTTCGCGGATCGCGGTTGCCGCGTCCATGATTCCGGCGCGGTCGACGTCGAGATGGGTGCACGCTCGGCCGCGGTATTTACCCATGACGCTGAACAGAACGCCTCGTTCGCGAACCTTGGCGGCCAGTTCCGCGCCGGTCATGCCGGTTCCGGACGTGTCGAAGAAGACGAGGTTTGTATCGGCACGCTCGACGGTGATGCCGGGGATCTGGGCGATCTCGCGAGCGAAGATGCGGGCGTTCTCGTGGTCTTCGGCAAGTCGGTCGACGTTGTGATCGAGCGCGTAGAGGCAGGCGGCAGCGCAGATGCCGGATTGGCGCATGGCGCCGCCGATGCGTTGTTTCCAGCGCCAGGCTTCGCCGATGAAATCGCTCGAGCCAGCCAGAACGGCACCGAGCGGGGCGCCGAGACCTTTGGTGAAGTCCAGCCAGACGGTGTCGTAGCTCGCGCACATCTCGGCGGCCGAGACCCCGGCGGCGACAACGGCGTTCATGAGCCGGGCTCCGTCCATATGGGTGACGAGGCCGGCTTCATGCGCGGCTTCGGCGACGGCATCGAGCTGTTCGACAGGCCATACGCGGCCGCCGCCGAGGTTGGAGGTCTGTTCAACCTCTACCATGCGCTGGGGCGGAGCGTTGCGGGTTTTCGGACGGATGGCCTCGCGAACCGAGTGGGCCGTGAAAAGACCGCCTTCGTCGGGGAGCGGCGTGATCTGGACACCGGCGAGCGCCGCGGGAGCGCCACCCTCGCTATGGAGGATGTGGCAAAGGGGGTGGGCGAGAATCTCGTCTCCAAGGCGGCACTGCACCAGGATGGCGACCTCGTTGCACATGGTGCCGGAGGGCATGAAGACGGCGGCCTCCTTGCCGAGGAGGGCTGCCATACGGTCGCAGAGTTCGTTGGTGGTGGGGTCGGCGCCGGACTGCTCGTCACCAACCTCGGCCTCCATCATCGCTTCCTTCATGGCGCGCGAGGGCTTGGTCTGGGTATCGGAGTAAAGGTTGACGCGGATGGGAGCGGTTGTCTCAAAGCGTGGGGGCGCGTGGACCATTTCGATCAGGCTTTCGCGTGGCTGGCAGGCGCGCCGTATTTATCGCGGGCCCGTTTGAGGAAAGCGTTCACCATGCGGCGGACGGCCTCGTTAAAGACGACGCCAATGGCGGATTTGAGCAGGCGAGAGCGGAACTCGAAATCGACGAAGAAGCGGACGCGGCACCCGCCGGGATCGGGATCGAACAACCAGTTGTTGTTCAGGTAGCGGAACGGTCCTTTTTCGTATTTGACCTGGACCGACTGCGGGGCGTCGAGGATGACGCGGCTGGTGAAGCTCTCGCGGAACGGGCCGAAGCCGATCGTGAGGTCGGCGACGATCTCAGTATCGGTTTGGCTGCGGACGCGGGATCCGACGCACCATGGCAGGAATTGCGGGTAGGCGCCGACGTCGGCGACGAGGTCGAACATCTGTTCCTGGCTATAGGGAACGACGCGGTTCTCGGCGTGGGTCGGCACTATTCGGCCGCCATGAGTTGGCGAGAGCGCGCCTGGCGAAGTTGATCGAAATCGGCATCGGCGTGGTACGAGGAGCGGGTGAGCGGGGTCGCTGAAACCATCAGGAAGCCTTTGCCGCGGGCCATAGACGCGTAGTCGGCGAAATCGTCGGGGGTCGCAAACCGTTCGATGGCCGCGTGCTTGACGGTGGGTTGGAGATATTGGCCGAGGGTGAGAAAATCCACCTCGGCGATGCGAAGGTCGTCCATAACCTGCCCGATCTCGGCCCGGGTCTCGCCGAGGCCCACCATCAGACCTGACTTGGTGAAGATTGTGGGGTCAATCCGTTTCACCTGGTCGAGCAAACGGAGGGATTGGAAGTAGCGGGCTCCTGGCCGGACGCCCGGGTAAAGGCGCGGGACGGTTTCGAGATTATGGTTAAACACGTCTGGCCGAGCTTCGACGACGGCTTCGAGCGCGCCGGGCTTACGCAGGAAGTCCGGGGTGAGGACCTCAACGGTCGTGGCGGGCGCCGCTTGGCGGAGGGCGCCGATGACGGCGGCGAAGTGACCGGCGCCGCCATCGGGGAGGTCGTCGCGGTCGACAGAGGTGATGACGACGTGGCGGAGACCGAGCTTGGCGACGGCGTCGGCGACGCGGGCGGGTTCGCCGGGGTCGAGCACGTCGGGCTGGCCGGTGCGGACGTTGCAGAAGGCGCAGGCGCGGGTGCAGGTGTCGCCCATGATCATCATGGTTGCGTGGCGCTGAGACCAGCACTCGCCGATGTTGGGGCAGGCGGCTTCTTCGCAGACGGTGACGAGACGGTTTTCGCGCATCAGGGCGCGGGTCTCGTGATAGATCGGGTGGTTGGGCGCGCGGACGCGGATCCAATCCGGCTTGCGCTGGATGGGGTTGTCCGGACGGTGCGCCTTTTCAGGGTGCCGGGCCGGAGCGAGCCGGTGGTCGATGGTGAGGCGGGTGGCCATAGGAGAGAAGTGGATTCGATTGCGGGCGGCGTCAACGGTCTGGAACGGTTGGCAGCTCGGCCGCTACTGGCGAAGACGCTCTGGTGATCTTGCCCCAGCTGTCGATCGGGGCGGGGCGGCCGGGGAGCCAGCCTTGGACCTCCTGGCAGCCCAGCGTGCAGAGCGCTTCCAGCTGGGTCGATGTTTCTACGCCTTCGGCGATCACCGGCAGGCCAAGACCGTTGGCCAGTCCGAGGACGGCGCGGACGATCGCGGCGTCTTGGCCGTTGACGGCAACGCCGGTGATGAACGCCCGATCGATCTTGATCTTGTCGAACGGGAAGGCACGGAGAGTGGCCAGGGAGGAGTAGCCGGTGCCGAAATCGTCGAGCGCGACCTGGACGCCCAGCGCTTTCAGACGGCGGAGCGCGATCAGGACCCGTTCGGGCTCGCGGATAAGCACGCCCTCGGTCACCTCGAGCATCAGGCGGGAAGCCGATAAGCCGCTCTCGTCGAGGATCTGCTCGACTACGACAGCGAAAGCGTCGCCGGCCTGAGCTTGGAGCGGCGATACGTTGACGGAGACCAGGAGGGGGACCGCCCATTGCGCCGCTTCGCAGCACGCTTGGCGCAGCACCCAGGCGCCGATGGTGGAGATGGCGCCGCAGTCTTCGGCGACGGGGATGAATTCTGCGGGCGAGACGGCGCCGCGGACGGGGTGCTGCCACCGGAGCAGGACTTCGAAGCCGGTCACGCGGCCCGGGTCATCGGCGAGGCAGAGCGGCTGCCAGACGAGATGAAATTCGTTACGGTCGATCGCTTGCCAGAGATCATTCTCGAGGTAACGGCGTTCGCGCCGTTCGACGTCCATGTCCGGGCGGAAGAAGGCATAGCCGTTCTTGCCGTCGGCCTTGGCGCGGTAGAGGGCGGTATCGGCGTTGCGGAGGAGGGCTTGGGGATCGTTGCCGTCGATGGGAAACATGGCGATCCCGACGGACACGGTGATGTGGCCGAGCTGGCCGTTGTCGAGCAGGTAGGCTTCCGCGAGGTCGGCAATGAGGCGTTCGGCCAGGGCGCGGGTGCCTTGCGGGTTGGCGCTGGCCTCGTGAAGGACGACGAATTCATCGCCCCCCAGGCGGGCGACCGTGTCGCTCTCGCGGGTGTTGCGACGGAGCCTGGAGCCGACCTCGCGCAGGACTGTGTCGCCGGCGGCGTGGCCATGCAAGTCGTTGACGGTTTTAAAGCCGTCGAGATCGAGGCAGAGCACGGCGAGGGTGGCGCCGTTGCTGCGGGTGCGGGCGACCATGCCGTTCATGCGCTCGTGCAGGAGCGTGCGGTTCGGCAGACCGGTCAGGGGATCGTGGTGGGCGAGCCAGTGGATGCGGTCGGCGGCGGTGTGTTGTTCGGTGGTGTCCTGGCAGGCGCCGCGCACGGCGACGGGAGTGCCGGCGGCGTCGGTCTCGGTATGGGTTTGGAAACGGATCCAGCGGATTTGGCCGTTTTCGCGGATGATGCGCGCTTCGTGCACGACCGGGCTCTCGCCGTTGCGGGCGCGGGTCAGCGCCTGCTCCGTCTCGGCGAGGTCGTCGGGGTGCACGAGAGAGATGAATTTCCTGGTTTCCGGCGCGGTGTCTCCCATCTCCAGACCAAGTACCGCGTGCATCTCCTCCGAGACGACGAGGGTATTTTGCACGAGGTCCCGGCGCCAGGTGCCGACGCGGGCAATGCTGTGGGTGTCGCGCAGTTCGGCGGCTTTGATGTTGGCGACTTCGATGGCTGTCCTTTGGAACACCTGAACCGCGCGCGCCATGCGGCCGACTTCGTCGGTGCGGCCAACGGAGGGAATGGCCGCATCGAGCCGCCCGGCCGCAAGCGCGCCCATGGCGTCCCGCACGGCATCGAGCGGGCGGAAGGCGCGGCGGACGACGATGAAGATAGCGGCAATCCCGATGGCGATCATCGCTGCCCCCCAGAGCAGCGCGGAGCTTCGGATGCCTTGGAGGATGGAGAAGTAGCTTTCCTTCGAGACGCCGACGTAGAGGATGCCGACGACATTGCCCGCCACGTCTTTGAGGGGTTGGTAGGCGGATAAATAGGAAATGCCGTAAATGGCGGTATCGCCGCGGAAGGTGTGACCGCCCCGCAGGACGGTGTCGTAGACCGGGCCGGGGGCGAGGTGGGTGCCGAGAGCGCGGCTGCCATCGGGCAGGAGGACGTTGGTGGCGACGCGGAGATCGCCGCGAAAAATGGTTGCGGGGCCGTCGGTGATGTCGCGGATACGGTCGACGAGGTTTACGTCTCCGTCGAGCACGGTCCCGTTTGGCGCGACCAGCCGGCCTTCGACCAGGCGGACGGGCCCCTCCCCGCCCCAGGTGCGCAGCTGATCCTCCGCCACGCGGAGGTTGATTTCGAGGCGGCTTTGCATCCGTTCCGTCATGGCACGCTCGACCTGGCGGACCACGGACCAAGCGGTGATGGCGATGGCGAGGGCGACGACGAGGCCGCCGACCGAGGCGATCCGGGCGGCGACGCTAACGCGCAGAAGCGGATTGGCCCGCCGGATCGTGCGCACGAGCCCGCGGCGCGAGAACAGGGGTCGCGGAGCGAGCAGCGCGGGGCGGGCGGTGGCCGTGAAAGGCATTCCGGTGATCCGTTGGAAGCCGATCCAGAATGCGTGCGCCGGGTTACGGCGGGGTTAATGGCGCGGCGCAGCGGCGCGCCGGCTCATCGCTGGTCGCGGCTGTCGGCCTCGGGTCGGGGGAACGGGAAGCGGCCGGGCGGGGTGGCGGGCAGATCGAGGTATTCGTCCGGGATCGTGGCGAGATCGAGGGTCAGGCCGTGCTCGGCGGCGATGACGACGGCGACCTCCGCGAGGGGCAGGTCGTCATCGAGGTCGGCGGCCAGCGCGTCGTCGATGCGTTCGTTGACGCGGGCGCGGAGGGTGCGGCGGCGGACCGGGTCTGGCTCGCGGGCCACGAGGGGGTGGAGGAGTTCGCGGAGCGCGAGGGCGCGGGGGTCGTCGGCCGTGAAGGCGGCGGCGCGCTCACCGGCGGCGATGCGGTTCTCGAGGGCGATGACGCTGGTCGTGGCGCGGGTGGCGCGGGCGAGGGCCAGGGTGGGGTCTTGGGCGGCGGGGGCTTGGTCCGCGCCATCGCGATTGACGATGCGATCGGCGGCGTCGCGGGCGGCGAGCATGTTGAGTTCGGCGAGCTCGCGGGTGAGCGCGAGCTGGCGGGTGCGGCGCTGTTCGTCGGTCTCGGGCGCGCGGGCGGGAGGGGGGAGGAGGTGCGGCGGGAGACGACGGGCGAAGGGAATGGGGGCGGGCACGAAAGATTAGGAACATTTTCTCTAGATGGATGCAAGGACGGCGTGTAGGGTGGCCACTCAAGGAGGTGAGACCGCGCCGTCTCAAAAAAATAGGAAAATAGGCTTGAAAGCACTTCTTCGGGAATCGTACAAGTCCGTTAGACTCGATCAGGGGATCGAGCTCGGGAGGGCAGCAGCTATTGAGGAGCCCAACCGGTAACCGCCCCGTGTGCGAGACGGGGAAGTTACCAGATTTTTGACAAGGAAGGACTTGGCCGTGGAATGGTTGGCCCATTTGCTACTTGTTGTCGGCTATCTCCTGCTTGCGATCGGTTACGCGATACTTGCATGAGATGAGCGCAGCTTAAACCGGCCACCCGAGAGGGCTGACCCCTCTCGAGTGGCCGCATTATGCATTACCGCAGATGATGGTCACGGGGTTTCGTCGCGGCCAGCTCTACTGAAAGGGGAAGCACACGCGCACGGTTTTGATTGGGTGCAGAGGCGGCGTGTAGAGTGCGCACTTGGGGCGGAGGGGATTTCGGGTTGCGAGGGGGTTGCACGGTGGCGGCTCGCCTGGAGAGCGGGCCGAACAACATCGACCTGCTGCGGCTATTGGGGGCGATCGCGGTGCTGGCGGTGCACAGCTTCGTGCTGACGGGAGCGGCGACGGCGGAGCCGAGCGCGGTGCTGTTCGGGCACCGGGCGGATCTGTCATCCTTGGCGGTGGGCATGTTCTTCGTGTTCAGCCGGTTTCTGGTCACGCGATCGGCGCTACACGCGTCGTTCTCCGATTACGTGCGGGCGCGGGCGGCGCGGATTTATCCGGGGTTGATGGCGGTGCTGTTGCTGCAGGTGTTCGTCCTCGGGCCGGCGATGACGGCGCTGCCGGCGGTGGCCTATCTGCACGATGCGGGGACGTGGCGGGCGTTGTGGCGGGGGCTGCTGTTCAGCCCGACGCCGGGGCTGCCGGGCGTGTTCGCGGCCAATCCGGTGCCGCTCGCGGTCAACGGGTCGCTGTGGACGCTGCGGGTCGAGGTGGCTTGCTGGGCACTGCTGGCGGGGTTGGCGCCGCTCGGGCTGCTCGGACGGCGGGGAACGCTGGCTTTGCTGGGGGTGGGGCTGGGCTGCGTGCTGCCGGCGTCGTCGCTGGGGCTGATGCCGATGACGGTGGTTTGCGACGGGACGCTGTTCCTGGCGGGGGCGGCGCTGTTCGCGTGGCGGGAGGCGGTGCCGCATCGGGGGTGGCTGGCGGCGGTGGCGGGGGCCGGGCTGGTGCTGGGGTGCCGGACGGGGGCGGCGCCGGTGGTGATCTGCCTGACGCTACCGTACCTGGTGCTGTATCTGGGGCTGAGCCGGCCGGTGCTGCGGCTGGCGGCGGACATCTCGTATGGGACGTATTTGTATGCATT
>JAVVHH010000036.1:0-28953 GCA_032249615.1 Acetobacteraceae bacterium | reverse complement strand
CGGCCAGCAGTTCCGCCAGGGTGGTCACATGGAGCACGCCGGACCGGCGCAGCGCCGCCTCCAGAACCTTGCCCGCGCGCCCGCTCGGATCGTGCCGCCGTGCGCCTGCGTTCAGCGCCACCAGCGGGCGCAGCCGTGCCGCGGCGCGGGCCGCCGACAGGAACGCCCGCGGGTCCGGCACCGTGCGGATGTCGAGCAGAATGGCGCTGACGCCGGGCTCGCGCGCCAGCACGTCGAGGATGTCGGCGGCATCCAGACCGCGTTCGAGTCCGAGCCCGACGATGTGGCTGAACCCGACGCCGTTCGGCTCGGCCCAGTCGATCACGCTGCGGCAGAGCGAGGTGGATGACGACACCAGCGCGAGCGAACCGCTTGCGGCCGGCACGTGGCCGAGCGAGACGTTCAGCCCGGCGGCAGGGACGACGACGCCGAACGCGCCGGGGCCGAGAAACGGCGGCGTCTCCGCCCCGGGCTCGCCAGGGCCGATCGCGATCGCCGCCCCCGCGCGGGCTGACGCGGCGGCCGCGAGCGCCGGGCCGAGTTCACCGCCCGTGACGACGACGAGATCGGGCGGCAACGGCAAGTCGCGCAGCGCGTCAGGGCTGTCGAGCCGGTCGATCCTGCCGGAGAAGCCGGCGCCGTGCAGGTTGTCCAGCACCTGGCGCGCCGAGGGGACCTCCCCGCCCAGCACGGCGATGCTACGGGGGTGAAACAGGGATTGCGGATTGAACTTGCCGAAAATGCGCAGCATGTTGCGCCGCAACATAACACGCAGGGGAAGGGCGAGCCACCGCCCGCGCCGCAGTCAGAGCGAGGTTTTGAACAGCGCGGCGATCTCGCCGATGATCCCCCGCCGGAACGCCAGCACGCAGACGACGAAGATAGCGCCCTGCGTGACCGTGACCCAGGCCCCGAACTGCGCCAGGTAGTTCTCCAGCCCCACGATGATCGCCGCCCCCGCGACCGGGCCGAAGATGGTGCCGAGACCGCCGAGCAGCGTCATCAGCACGACCTCGCCCGACATCGAGTAGTTCACGTCGGTGAGCGTCGCGATGCCGAACACCAGCGATTTCGTGCCGCCGGCGATGCCTGCGATGAAGCAGCTGAGCACGAAGGCGATCAGCTTATAATCGTCCGTCCGGTATCCGAGCGACGTGGCCCGCGGCTCATTCTCGCGGATGGCCTTCAGCACCTGACCGAACGGCGAGTGCACCGTACGGTGGATGACGAGAAAGAACACGATGAAGTTGACGGCGACGAGCCAGTACATCGCCATGTCGGGGCGCATCGAGATCAGGCCGAACAAGTTGCCGCGCGGCACCTGCTGGATGCCGTCCTCGCCGCCGGTGAACGGCGCCTGGAGGCAGAAGAAGTAGACCATCTGCGCGAGCGCGAGTGTGATCATGGCGAAGTAGATGCCCTGGCGGCGGATCGCCAGCCCGCCGAACACCACGCCCAGCGCCGCCCCGGTGAGGCCCGCGCCCAAGATGCCCAGCTCCGGCGTGAAACCCCAGTTCTTGACGGTCCAGGCCGCCACGTAGCCGCCCATGCCGAAAAACGCGGCGTGGCCGAAGCTCATCAGGCCGACGTAGCCGATCAGCAGGTTGAAGGCGCAGGCAAACAGCGCGAAGCACAGCACCTTCATCATGAAGACCGGGTAGATGCCGACATAGGGCAGCACCACGATCAGCGCGAGCATCACCAGGAAGGCGATGGATTGCGGCCCGCTGAACCCGAACAGGTCCAAGCTGGCGCGGTGCTGCGTCACGATGCGGGGCCGGGTCGTGGCGCTCATCTCAGCTTCCTTTTCCGAATAGCCCGGCCGGTCGCATCAGCAGCACGATGACCATGATGACGAAGATGACGGTGGCCGACGCTTGCGGGTAATACACCTTCGTCAGACCCTCGACGATGCCCAGCCCGAAGCCGGTGACGATGCTGCCGACGATGCTGCCCATCCCGCCGATGACGACGACGGCGAACACGGTGATGATGAAGTTGGACCCCATGTTGGGATTGACCGAGTAGATCGGCGCGGCCAGCACGCCCGCGAACGCGGCGAGCGCGAGGCCGCCGGCGTAGGTCAGGCTGATCATGCGCGGCACGTTGACGCCGAAGGCCTGCACGAGGCCCGGGTTCTCGGTCGCGGCGCGGAGCTTGGCCCCGAGCGACGTCTTCTCGATAACGAGCCAGGTGACCAGGCATACCACGCCCGCTGCCACCACGACCCAGCCGCGATAGTACGGCATGAACATGAAGCCGAGATTGACGCCGCCCTGCAGCGCGTTCGGGATCCGGTACGGCATGCCCGACGAGCCGAACGCGTTGCGGAACAGGCCCTCGATCACCAGGGCCAACCCGAAGGTCAGCAGCAGGCCGTAGAGGTGGTCGAGCCGGTAGAGCCGGCTGATGATGGTCTTTTCCAGAAACAGGCCGAACGCGCCGACGACGATCGGCACCACGATCAGCGACGGCCAGTAGCCCAGCATCAGCCAGTCCGGCACCGCGAGCCCGGGCGAGATCATGGCGAGCCAGGTATTCGGGGTCAGCAGCATCCAGGCGATGAACGCGCCCATCATGAACAGCGCCCCGTGGGCGAAGTTGATGATGTTGAGCATGCCGAAGATGATCGCGAGCCCGAGCGACAACAGGGCGTAGAACGCCCCGTTGATCAGCCCGAGCAGCAACTGCCCGAGCAGCAGGGCGGGGGGCTTGTACAGCCAAGCCCACACCGCCGCCGGCCCCACGAGGAACACGACCGCGATCACAGCCACCAGCAGGGCCCCAATCCAAAGGGCCCAGCCCGGCACTGCCGGGCCGCGCCGCCCGGCTGCGATCGCGCCCGACATCGTCAGCTCTTGACCAGCGGGCAGCCGCCCTCGGACATCGGCTTGCCGGCCTCGCCCGCCTTCGTGGTCTGGACCAGCTTGTAGTAGTCCCAGGTCCCCTTGCTCTCCTTGGGGCTCTTGACCTGGAATAGGTAGGCCGGGACCTGCGCCCAACCGTCCTCACGGATGTGCGTCGTGCCGTAGGCGTCGTCCTGCGCCGGCGTCTTCTTCATCTGCGCCACCACCGCGGCCCCGTCTTTCCGCTTATCGACGCCCATCTCCTTGACCGTCTTGAGGAAGTGCAGCGTGCTGGCGTAGCAGCTCGCCTGGTCCATGTTCGGCTTGACGGCCGGGTCGATCTCCTCGAAGCGCTTGCTGAACGCCCGGCTCTTGTCGTCGAGGTCCCAATAGAAGCTCTCGGTGAGGAACAGGCCTTGTGCCGCCTCGAGGCCCAGGCCCTTCACGTCGTTGATGTACATCAGCAGCGCCGCGATCTTCATCTTCTGCGTCAGCCCGAACTCGGCCGCCTGCTTGATGCAGTTGGTCGTGTCGGCGCCGGCATTGGCCAGCCCGAGCACGTCGGCGCCGCTCGATTGCGCGGAAATCAGGAACGAGGAAAAGTCCGACGTGCCGGGGAACGGATACATGGACGCGCCGGTCACCTGGCCGCCCTCTTTCTTGACGAAGAAGCTGGCGTCGCGCTGCAGCTGCTGGCCGAACACGTAGTCGGCGGTGATGAAATACCAGTTCTTGCCGCCGGACTTCACCAGGGCGCCGCCGGTCGACTGCGCCAGCATGTAAACGTCGTAGCCCCAGTGGATCGTCACGGGTGTGCACTGCGGGCCCGTGAGGTCGGTCGTGCCGGCGCCGTTGTTGATGTAGCTGATGTTCTTTTGCTTGCAGACGCCGTTGACGGCCAGCGCGACCGAGCTGGTGTTGACGTCGAGGATCATGTCCACGCCGTCCTGGTCGATCCACTGCCGCACGATGCCGGCGCCGATGTCCGGCTTGTTCTGGTGGTCGGCGGAGATCACCTCGACGTTGAGGCCGGCCCCCATCTCCTTGATAGCCATCTTGGCGGCGTTGACCGAATGCATGCCGCCGAGGTCGCGGTACGGGCCGGACTGGTCGTTCAGCACGCCGATCTTGATCGTGTTGGACTGCGCGCGGCCGCGGCGCGGCAAGGCGAGCGTGGAGCCGGCGGCGAGGGTGGTGCCGAGCAGGGTTCTGCGGTCGAGGATCATTGGGTCAATCTCCTGGTGATGGGGCGTCAAACCCCAAGGTAGCCGTGCAGCTTGTCCATGTTCTGCTCCAGCTCGACGTTCGGGATCATGTCGACAATGCGGCCGTGATCCATCACGTAGTGCCGGTCGGCGACGGTGGCGGCGAAGCGGAAGTTTTGTTCCACGAGGAGGACGGTGAAGCCGCGCGCTTTGATGGCGCGGATGGTGTGGCCGATCTGCTGAATGATGACCGGCGCCAGCCCTTCGGTCGGTTCGTCGAGCAGCAGCAGCCGGGCGCCCGTGCGCAGGATGCGGCCGATCGCCAGCATCTGCTGCTCGCCACCCGACAGCTTGGTGCCCTGGCTGGTCGCACGCTCCTTGAGGTTGGGGAACAGCGTCTGGATCTCGTCGACCGTCATGCCGCCCGGCGCGATCACCGGCGGCAGCATCAGGTTCTCCGTCACGTTGAGGCTGGCGAAAATGCCGCGCTCCTCCGGGCAGATCGCGATCCCGGCGCGCGCAACCCCATCCGGCGACATCCGCGCGGTCTCGGCGCCACGGAAACGGATGCTGCCCTCGCGGCGCGGCACCAGGCCCATGATGCTCTTCATGGTCGTGGTCTTGCCCGCGCCGTTACGGCCCAGCAACGTCACCACCTCGCCCTCGTGCACGTCGAAATCGACCCCGTGCAGGATGTGGCTCTCGCCATACCAGGCGTTGAGGCCGGCGATCCGCAGCATCGGCTCGCCCGAGCCGGTCATCATGTCAGGCATCGGGAGACCCTAGATAGGCGGTGACGACGTCCGGGTTCTTGCTGACGGTCGCATAGTCGCCCTCGGCCAGGATCTGCCCGCGCGCCAGCACCGTGATCTTGTCGCACAGGCCCTCGACCACCGAGAGGTTGTGCTCGACCATCAGGATCGTCCGCCCGACCCGGATGCGCTTGATCAGCGCCACCACCCGGTCCACGTCCTCATGCGTCATCCCCGCCGTCGGCTCGTCGAGCAGCAGCATGATCGGCTCGAGCGCCAGCGTGGTCGCGATCTCCAGCGCGCGCTTGCGGCCGTAGGGCAGCATCACCGCCTGCTCGTTCTCGTATTCCTCGAGCCCGACATCGGCCAACAATTCCCGCGCCTTGTCGTCGTATTTCGACAGCAGGCTCTCGCTGCGCCAAAAGTCGAAGCTCGCGCCCCGCTTGCGCTGCAACGCCAGCCGGACGTTCTCGAGCGACGTCAGGTGCGGGAACACCGCGGAGATCTGGAAGCTGCGCACCAGGCCGAGCCGGGCCACCATGGCCGGCGCCATTTCCGTGATATCGCGGCCCTGGAAGGCGATGGCGCCCCGTGTGGGCTGCAGGAACTTGGTCAGCAGGTTGAAGCACGTGGTCTTGCCGGCGCCATTCGGGCCGATCAGCGCGTGGATCGTGTGCTCCTCGACGCTGAGCGCGACGTCCTTGACGGCCACGAAGCCGCGGAACTCCCGCGTCAGCCCCTCCGTCTGCAATATCGCCGCCGCCAACCCAGTTTCCCCATTTATGCAACCCTTACCGCGGTGATTTGCATATCGCCTCATCCCGCGCAAGATTGTTCCCACCGGACGCGACGCGAGCCGCCGTGGGAGCCGGCCAACACCCTCGTAAGAATGGCTAAGACGGCCCATGTGGACGGTGATGGCAATAGACGGCACCGATGAAGAACTGATGGCCCGCAGCGCGGGTGGCGACCGGGCCGCGTTCGACGCGCTGGCCGGCCGCTACGTCCTGCGGCTGCGACGCGCCGCGCTGCGTGTGCTGTCCGAGCCCGCCGCGGCCGAAGATACGGCGCAGGACGCGCTGTTGCGCGCCTGGATGCGCGCGGCGACCTACGATCCCAAGCAAGCCAGCGTCTCCACCTGGCTGCACCGCATCGTCGTCAACGCCGCCATCGACCGGCTCCGCGCCACGCGTCCGACCACCGACGTGCCGGACACCCTGCTCGACCCGGCGCCGAGCGCAGAGCAATTCCTCGCCGGGCAGGAGCGCAGCCTCATGCTCGCCGAGGCCATCGCCAGCCTGCCCGCCCGCCAGCGCACCGCGCTCACGCTGACCTATGGCGAAGGCTGGTCCGGCCAGGATGCAGCCCGGCACCTAAGTGTGTCCACGCGCGCGCTGGAAGGGCTGCTGCATCGCGGCCGCAAGCTGGTGCGCGCCTACCTCGAATCCCGCGAGTGAACGCGCCGCTCACCCGTCGCCGGTTGGAGTGGCTGGTCCGCGCGCGCGGGACTGATCTTTCGCTGTGGCCGGACGCCGAGCGCGCGGCCGCGCTAGCCCTGCTGCACCGCTCGCTGGACGCGCAGACCGAGTTCGCCGAAGCACTCGCCGCCGACGACGGCCCCGAGCCCGGCATGGACGCCGACCGCGCGGTGGTGGCGCGCATGCAGGCCGCGCTCCGCCGCCGCCTGGCGCCGCTCTCGCTGGCGGCCCGGGGGCTGTGCGTCGGCGCCTTGGTCGCGTGCGTGGCGGCCGGGCTCTATCTCGCCGTCGATCCGTCGCCTGAGGCGCCGGCGGACCTGTTCAACACGGCACAGACCGTCACCTTCGCTTCCCTGGATCAGTGACACCGCCCCGATGATGATGTGGCGCGAGCCCTGGCGCACGCGGTGGCTGTTCCTCTCGATCGCGGTCAACCTCCTCCTGCTGCCGATCGCCGGCGCGCGGCTGTGGACCCGGCCGCCCCCTTTCACGCCGGGCCTGCCGCGCACGGAGATGATCATCGACCGCATGGTCCGCGACCTTCCCGCCGACGATGCCGAGCGCTTCCGCACCACGATCGAGGAGCATCTGGGGGACATCGAGTCCGCCCGGGTCCGCATGCTGGCGGCCCGCGCCGCGATGTCGCGCGCCATCGGCCACTCGCCCTTCGACCCGGCCCGCGTCCAAGCCGCCATGCAGACCTGGCAATCGAGCTGGCACGATTGGTCCGAGGCGCTCGACCAGGCCATGCTGGCCGCGCTGCCGGTCCTGTCCGAAGACGGCCGGCAGAAGCTCGCCGCCGGCCACCGGCGCCGCCCGCAATGAGGTGGCAAGCTGCCGCCCCGCTCGCAGCCTCGCTGCTGGTGGGGGCCTGCTCGCTCGGCCCGGATTTCCTGCGGCCGGCCGTCGATGTGCCCGGCCATTTCGACGCCTCGTCGGCCACCGCGGCGGCCGCCTGGCCGGCGCAGGGCTGGTGGGCCAATTTCGGCTCGCCCGAGCTCGACGGGCTGATCGAGCGGGCCCGGGTCTACAACAACGACCTCAACGCCGCCGTGGCCCGCGTCATCCAGGCGGACGCGCAGGTCCGGGTGAGCGGCGCGCCGCTGCTGCCCAGCGTGAACGGCACCGGGAGCTACTCCTACAACCGCACCGGCATCGGCTCGCGGCAACTGTCCTCGTCATTCGGCAGCGCCGGCCCCTATTTCGACAGCCGCAGCTATAGCGTCGGGCTCTCGGCCAGCTACGACCTCGACCTGTTCGGCCGCAACCGCGCTCTGCTCGCCGCGGCTAAGGCGACCGCGGTCGCCACCCGTTTCGACCAGGAAACCGTGGCCCTCTCCGTCGTCAGCTCGGTGGCGTCCACCTACTTCCAGCTGCTCTCGGCCCAGGATCGGCTGCGGGTCGCCGAGCGCAACCTACAGAGCGCCGAGCAGATCCTCGGCGCCTATCGCGCGCGGCTTACGGTCGGCACCGCCAACCTGCTCGACGTCTCGCAGCAGGAGGCCCTCGTCGCCGGGCAACGGGCATCGTTGCCGGCGCTGCGCAACACGATCGAGCAGAACCGGTCCGCGCTCGGCATCCTGGTCGGCCTGCCGCCGGAGCGCCTGAACATCAGTGGCGGCTCGCTCGAGGCGCTGCCGGTCCCGGTCGTGGCGCCCGGCCTGCCCAGCGAGCTACTGGCCCGCCGGCCGGACGTGGCCTTCGCCGAGGCGCAGCTGCGGGCGGAGAACGCCAACATCCGTGCCGCGCGCGCCGCCTTCTACCCCGACATCACGCTGACCGCCTCGGGCGGGCTCACCAGCGCCGCGCTCTCCGCGCTCACCGGGCCCGGCACGCTGGTCACCCAGGTCGCGGCCTCGCTGCTGCAGCCGATCTTCGACAACGGGCTGCGCACCGGCCAACTCGAACTCGCCAAGGGCCGCTATGCGGAACTGCTGTCGAACTACCGCCAGTCCGTGCTGCAGGCCTTCACCGACGTGGAGCAGGCGCTGACCGGCTTGCACCAGCTGACCGAGCAGGAGCGGCTCGAGCGCATTGCGCTGCAGGTGGCGCAGCGCTCGGCCGCGATCGCCAACGCCCAGCTGCAGGCCGGCACGATCGACATCATCACATCGCTGAATACGCAGACCACATTGTATAACGATCTCGACTTGCTGACCCAGATACGCCTTTCCAGGTTCCAGTACTTGCTCAACCTCTACAAAGCGCTGGGCGGTGGCTTCACCGTCGAAGGAGGCATCGTTTGAGACGCGCTCTGGTGGTGCTCGTGCTGCTCGGCCTGGCCGGTGGCGGCGTTTATTGGTGGTGGCACGGCCACTCCGCCGCGACCGAGCAGACCGCCCAGCGGGGCGGCGGCCGCGGGCGCCGCAGCGGCGGCGACCCGAACACGCCGGTGCCGGTCGTGGCGGGCACGAGCGAGAGGAAGAACGTCCCCATCTACCTCGATGCGCTCGGCACCGTGCAGGCGTTCAATCTCGTCGCCATCCACGCCATGGTCGACGGCCCGCTCGTCGAGGTGAAGTTCCAAGAAGGCCAGAACGTCAAGGCCGGCGACGTGCTGGCGCGCGTCGATCCGCGCCCGTTCCAGGCCTCGCTGGACGCGGCGGTCGCCAAAAAGCAGCAGGACGAGGCCAACCTCGCCAACGCCAAGCTCGACGCCGCGCGCTACGCCAAGCTCGTCGCCTCCAACTACAGCAGCGCCCAGCAGGCCGACACGGCGCGCGCGCAGGTGGCGCAGGTCGAGGCCCAGGTCCGCGGCGACCAGGCGCAGATCGACACGGCCCGCACCCAGCTCAGCTATGCGACGATCACGGCGCCCACCGACGGCCGGGTCGGGCTGCGCCAGGTGGACGTCGGCAACATCGTCCATCCGGGCGACGCGACGCCGATCACCGTGCTCACCCAGCTACAGCCGATCTCCGTGGTGTTCACCCTACCGCAGCAAGACCTGCCGCAGGTCGCCCGCTCCATGCAGAACGGCATGCCGGAGGTGCTGGCGGTGCGCGCGGGAGCGACGGACATCGAGGATGCAAGCGTCATCGACCGCGGCAAGCTCGCCGTGCTCGACAACCAGGTCGACCCGGCCACCGGCACCATCAAGCTGAAAGCCACCTTCCCCAATACCGGCCTCAAGCTCTGGCCGGGCGGCTTCGTCGACATCCGCATGCTGGCCACGATCGATCAGCAGGCGATCACGGTGCCCACGGCCGCGGTCCAGCGCGGCCCGCAAGGTCCGTACGTGTTCGTCATCAAGAAGGACGACGTGGCCGAGCGCCGCGCCATCAAGGTCGGGCACGAGGACGATCAGACAAGCATCGTGCTGAGCGGCCTGGAGGCCGGCGAGCAGGTGGTGGTCGACGGCGCGCAGCGTGTGACCGACGGCGGCAAGGTGGCCATCGCCGGCCCGGACGGCAACGCGCCCGATGCGGTCCCGTTGCGCGAACGGGGCGCCCCCGGTGCCGCCCAGCGCCGCCGCCCGCGGTCGAGCACCTGATGCTGACGCTCTTCTACGCGCCGCAAACCCGCGCGACCGGCGTCCGCATCCTGCTTGAGGAGCTCGGCGCGCCCTACGATCTCCATGTGCTCCGGCTGCGCCGCAACGAACAGCACGCGCCTGATTTCCTGGCCATCAACCCGCTCGGCAAGGTGCCCGCGATCCTGCACGACGGCGCCGTCATCACCGAGCAGGCGGCGATCTACCAATATCTCGCCGAACTCTTCCCCGAGCGCGGCCTGGCGCCTCCGATCGGCGACCGGCTGCGCGGCCCCTACCTGCGCTGGCTCGCCTTCTACGGCGCGAGCTTCGAGCCCGCGATGATCGACAAGCACCTGCAGCGCGACCCGGGACAGGCGATGATGTCGCCCTACGGCTCCTATGATCGGGTAGTCGACGCCCTCGAGCAGCAACTCGGTGCCGGGCCGTTCATGCTCGGCGAACGGTTCTCGGCCGTCGACGTGCTGTGGGGCGTCGCACTGGGCTGGATGCTCCAGTTCGGGATGCTGCCGAAGCGCCCGGCCTTCACCGCCTTCGCTGGCCGGATCGCCGGCCGCGCCGCGTCGCGCAAGGTGACCGACGAAGACGCCGCCCTCGCGGCGATGCAGCCGGAATGAGCCGCCGGTGAACATCTCGGCCCCGTTCATCGCCCGGCCCATCGCGACCTTCCTGCTGGCCGTGGCGGTGCTGCTGGCCGGCATCCTCGGCTACCGCGCGCTCCCGGTCTCGGCGCTTCCCTCGGTCGATTTCCCCACCATTCAGGTCACGACGCAGCTGCCCGGCGCCGGGCCTGAAACCGTGGCGACCCTCATCACCGCCTCGCTGGAGCGGCAGTTCGGCCAGATTACCGGCCTGCAGTCGATGACCTCGACCAGCAGCCAGGGCACCAGCCAGATCACGCTGACCTTCAACCTGAACCGGAAGATGGACAGCGCCGCCCAGGACGTGCAGGCGGCCATCAACGCCTCGGCGGGCACGCTGCCCACCACCCTGCCCTACCCGCCGGTCTATTCGAAGGTGAACCCGGCCGACGCCCCGATCCTCTCGCTGGCGCTGACGTCCGATGCGGTGCCGATCGACAAGATCAGCGACGCCGCCGACACCATCCTGCAGCCGAAGCTCAGCCAGATCGAAGGGGTCGGCAAGGTCACCGTGCAGGGCGGCTTGCGGCCCGCCATCCGCGTCCGCGTGGACCCGGCCCGGGTGGCCGCCTACGGCCTCTCGCTCGAGGACGTCCGCACCGCGGTCGCCGCCGCCAACGTGAACGGTGCGAAAGGCGGATTTGACGGCGCGCGGCAATCTTACGCCGTCGGCGCCAACGACCAGCTGCTCTCGCCCGACCAGTACAACTCCCTCGTCGTCGCCTACAAGAACGGCGCCCCGGTCCGGCTGTCCGATGTCGGCAGCGTGGTCGGCGGCGTCGAGAACGACCGGGTCGCCGGCTGGTACAACGGCAAGCCCGCCGTCATCCTCGACATCCAGCGCCAGCCCGGCGCCAACATCGTCGCCACCGTGGCCGCCATCCGCGACGCCCTGCCCGCGCTCCAGCGCTCGATCCCGGCGCAGATCACCATGCAGGCCGTCACCGACCGCACCGAGACCATCCGCGCCTCCGTCGAGGACGTCGAGTTCACGCTGGTCCTCGCGATCGGCCTTGTCGTGTTCGTGATCTACCTGTTCCTCCGCAGCGCCCGCGCCACGCTGATCCCCGCCGTCGCCCTGCCGCTCTCGCTGATCGGCACCTTCGGCGTCATGGCGCTGTGCGGCTACAGCCTCGACAACCTCAGCCTCATGGCGCTGACGGTCGCGACCGGGTTCGTCGTCGACGATGCGATCGTGATGATCGAGAACGTCGTTCGCTTCATCGAGGAGGGCTACTCCCCGCTCGAGGCCGCCTATCGCGGCGCCCGCCAGATCGGCTTCACCATCGTCTCGCTGACCGTCTCGCTGGTCGCGGTGTTCATTCCGCTGCTGTTCATGACCGGCGTGGTCGGGCGCCTGTTCAACGAGTTCGCGGTCGTGCTCAGCACCTCCGTCATCGTCTCGGCGGTCGTCTCCCTCACGCTGACGCCGATGATGTGCGGCCGCCTGCTCCGCCGCGAGGAGAAGCCCGGCCCCCTCACCCGCTGGTTCGAGCGTGGGTTCGATTGGTCGGCCCGCTTCTACCACCGCACCCTGATGGTGGCGCTCCGCTTCCAGGGTGTCACCCTGCTGGTCGCGGTGGGGACGCTGTTCGGCACCGTGGCGCTCTACCTCATCATCCCCAAGGGCTTCCTGCCGCAGCAGGATACCGGCGTCATCATCGCGGTGACCGAGGCGGCGCAGAGCGCGTCGATCACGAGGATGGAGACGCTGCAGACGCAGCTCGCCCAGATCGCCCGGCGCGACCCGGCGGTCACCGGCGTGGCCTCGTTCGTCGGCGCCGGGTCGATCAACGCGACGCCCAACACCGGGCGGCTGACCATCGCGCTCAAGCCCCGGCCGCAGCGCGACAGCGTGCAGACCGTGATCGCGCGCCTGCAGAAGGCGATGTCGGACACGCCGGGCATGAGCGTGTTCATGCAGCCGGTCCAAGACATCCAGATCGGCACCCGCGTCAGCCGCACGCAGTTCCAGTACACCCTGCTCGACACGGACGCGCTCGAGCTCAACCTGTGGGCGCCGCGCCTCGTCGCACGGCTGCGCCAAGTGCCGGAACTGCGCGAGGTAGCCACCGACCAGCAGACGGACGGTTTCGCGCTGCGCGTCAACGTCGACCGCGACGCGGCGATGCGGCTCGGCGTTTCCATGCAGGAGGTGCAGGACACGCTGTACGACGCGTTCGGTCAGCGCCAGGTCAGCACGATCTTCAGCCAGGCGAACCAATACCGGGTCGTGCTCGAGGCCGACCCGGATTGGCAGAGCAATCCGCACTCGCTCGACCGCCTGCGGGTGCCGGGCCTGAACGGCGCGCAGGTGCCGCTCTCGGCCATCGCACACATCGAGCGCACGGTGGCCCCGCTCGCCATCACGCACCAGGCGCAGTTCCCGTCGGTCACCATCAGCTTCAACCTCGCCGACGGCGCCAGCCTCAGCCACGCGGTCGACGCGGTCGCCGCCGCCGAGCGCGACATCGGCTTGCCGTCCACGATCGTCGGCAGCTACTCGGGAGACGCGGCGGAATTCCAGACCAGCCTGGCCAGCGAACCCTGGCTCATCCTGGCCGCCGTGGTGGTGATCTACATCGTGCTGGGCGTGCTCTACGAAAGCACCATCCACCCCATCACCATCCTGTCGACGCTCCCCTCGGCCGGCATCGGCGCGTTGCTGGCGCTGATGCTGGCCGGGCAGGACCTCTCGATCGTCGTGCTGGTCGGCATCGTGCTGCTGATGGGGATCGTGAAGAAGAACGCGATCATCATGATCGATTTCGCGCTGGAGGCCGAACGTGAGCGCGGCATGAGCCCCCGCCAGGCGATCGAGGCCGCCTGCCTCCTCCGCTACCGTCCGATCATGATGACGACGGCCGCCGCCCTGCTCGGCGCGCTACCCCTCATGCTCGAGCACGGCACCGGCTCCGAACTGCGCTACCCCCTCGGCATTACCATCGTCGGCGGCCTGCTGCTGTCGCAAGCGCTGACCCTCTACACGACCCCGGTGATCTACCTCTTCTTCGAACGCCTCCGCCTGCGCTTCGTACGGCGCCGTCCCCTGGCGGCCGAATGAACTTCTCCGCGCCCTTCATCCGCCGCCCGGTCGCCACCTTCCTGCTGGCCTTCGGAATCCTGCTGATCGGCATCGTGGCCGTCCGTTTCCTGCCGGTCGCGCCGCTGCCGAGCGTCGACATCCCCACCATCGTCGTCTTCGCCGGCCGACCCGGCGCAGACCCCGAAACCACGGCCGCCAGCATCGCCGCACCCCTCGAGCGCCGCCTGGGCGAGATCCCGGGCGTCACCGAGCTCACCAGCACGAGCAGCACCGGCAGCACCTCCATCGTCATCCAGTTCGACGTCAGCCGCGACATCGAAGGCGCCGCGCACGACGTCCAAGCCGCGATCAACGCGGCCACCACCGACCTGCCCGCCGACCTGCCGACCCGGCCCTACTACCGCAAGTTCAACCCGGCCGAGATCCCCGTGCTGACCCTGTCGCTCACCAGCGCCCGGCTCACCACCGCACAGCTCTACGATTCCGCCGACACCATCCTCGCCCAGCGGCTCAGCCAGGTCGAAGGCGTGAGCCAAGTCACCGTCAACGGCGCCGAGAAGCCGGCGGTGCGGGTGCGCCTCAACCCGGCCGCGCTGAAGGCGGCCGGGTTGTCGAGCCAGGACGTCTACACGACCATCCGCGCCGCCAACGTGAACGGGCCGACCGGCGAGATCGAGGGGCCGGACCGGGCCGAGACCATCATGCTGAACGGCCAGATCGGCCAGGCCGAGGACTATGCCAACCTCGTGCTCAAGACCAGCAAGGGCGCGGTCGTTCGCTTGGGCGACATCGCGTCGGTCACCAACGGCGTCGCCAACACCAAGCTCGCGGCCTGGCAGGGCACGCACCCGGCGATCCTGCTGACCATCACCAAATCCGGCGGCGCCAACGTCATCGAGACGGTCGACAGGGTCAAGGCGGCGCTGCCGCAGCTGCTCGCCTGGATGCCGCCGGGCATCGAGGTCACCTTCCTCTCGGACCGCACGGCGACCATCCGCGGCAGCGTCGGCCACGTGGAGCAATCGCTGCTCATCAGCGTCGCGCTCGTGCTCATGGTGGTTGCGATCTTCATGCGCCGGCTGATCCCAACGCTCGCCGCCGCCGTCACGGTCCCGCTCAGCATCTCGGGCACGCTGGGCGCGATGTACCTGCTGGGCTACGCGCTCGACAATTTCTCGCTCATGGCGCTGACCATCTCGGTCGGCTTCGTCGTCGACGACGCCATCGTCATGATCGAGAACATCTACCGCTTCCAGGAGCGCGGCATGTCGCCGCTGCAGGCCGCCTTCGCGGGCGCCCGGCAGATCGGCTTCACGGTGCTCTCCATCAGCATCTCGCTCGTCGCCGTGTTCATCCCGATCCTGTTCATGGGCGGGCTGCTCGGCCGCCTGTTCCACGAGTTCGCCATGGTGCTGACCGTCGCCATCGCGGTCTCGGCCGCCGTGTCGCTCACGCTGACGCCCATGCTGTGCGGCCGCTTCGTGACCTCGACGGCGCCGCCCAAAGGCTGGTGGGGCCGGCTCGACCGGCGCATCGACGGCGCGTTCCGGTCCGTCCAGAACGCCTACGGGCGAAGCCTCGGCATCGCGCTGCGCTGGCGCAAGACCATGCTGCTGGTGACGCTCGCCGTGCTGGTCGCCACCATCAAGCTCTACGGCGTCGTGCCGAAGGGATTCCTGCCGATCCAAGACACCGGGCTGCTGCAGGGCTTCACCCTGGCGAGCCCCGACATCAGCTTCGAGGCCATGGCCGAACGTCAAGAGCGCGTCGTCAAGGTTCTGCTCGCCGACCCGGCCGTTGCCGACGTCTCGAGCACCATCGGCATCACCTCCGGCTGGTCCAGCGTCAACCGCGGCCAACTCGGGGTCGACCTCAAGCCGCTGGAGGAGCGCAAGATCAGCAGCGAGCAGGTCATCGCCCGCCTGCGGCCCAAGCTGATGCAGATGGCCGGCATCCAGACCATCCTCTGGTCGGCGCAGGATCTGCGGGGCGGCGGCAGCACGGGCGGCACCGGCTTCCAGTTCGTGGTGCTGGACCAGGACATCGGCGAGCTGCGCCGCTGGACCAGCAAGCTCGAGGAAGCGCTGCGCAACGCACCCGGCATCGAGGACGTCAGCAGCGACCAGGACAAGGCCGGGCCGCAGGCCAACGTGGTGATCGACCGCGACGCCGCCGCCCGGCTCGGCGTCTCGGTCAGCGCCATCGACGCCGCGCTCAACAATGCCTACGCGCAGCGCCAGGTGTCGATCATCTACACCCAGCGCAACCAGTATCGCGTCGTGCTGGAGACGCTGCCCAGCCTGCAGAAGAACCCCTTGCAGCTCGACCAGCTCTACGTGCCCGGCGCCAACGGCGTGCAGATCCCGATCGGCAGCGTCACCAAGCTCGAGCGCGACACCTCGCCGCTCGCGGTGCGCCACCGCAGCCAGTTCCCCGCCGCCAACATCAGCTTCAACCTCAAGCCCGGCATGAGCCAGGGCGACGCGATCGACCTCGTCAGCAAGACGGCCGCGAACCTGCGCATGCCCGAGACAGTCCGCACCGATTTCGCCGGCAACGCCAAGTTCCTCCAGCAATCGCTCTCGACCCAGCCAATGCTGATCATGGCCGCGCTGCTGACGATCTACATCGTGCTCGGCGTGCTCTACGAAAGCCTGCTCCACCCGCTGACGATCCTGTCGACGCTGCCCTCCGCCGGGCTGGGCGCGCTACTGGCCGTGCTGATCACCGGCGGCGAGATGGGCGTGCTGACCATCATCGGCATCGTGCTGCTGATGGGCATCGTGAAGAAGAACGCCATCATGCTGGTCGATTTCGCGCTGGAGGCGGAGCGGGAGGGCGGCATGACGCCGGAGGAGGCCATCCGTGCCGCCGCCGTCGAGCGGTTCCGTCCCATCATCATGACCACGCTCGCCGCCCTGTTCGGCGCCGTGCCGCTGATCCTGACCGGCGGCGTCGGCTGGGAGTTCCGCCAGCCGCTGGGCATCGCGGTCGCGGGCGGCCTGATCGTGTCCCAGGCGCTGACGCTCTACACGACGCCGGTGATCTACCTCGCGCTGGAGCGCCTCACCCACAAACGCCGCGCCAAGATCAGGACCCTCGAACCGGCCGAGTGACCCGCCGGGGCCTCAGACGTGCTGGCCGCCGCTGATGTGGATCTCGGCGCCGTTGATGTAGGAGGACGCGCCCGAACACAGGAAGTGGATCGTCTCGGCCACCTCCCGCGGCTCCCCGAGCCGCCCCATCGGCACCTCGTTGGCGACCAGCTCATCCGTGCCGGGCGACAGGATCGACGTCTGGATCTCCCCCGGCGCGATCGCGTTGGCGCGCACCCCGCGCGGGCCGAACTCGTGCGCGAGCTCCCGCGTCAGCGCCGCGAGCCCGGCCTTCGAGGCCGCATACGCCACCCCCGCGAACGGGTGCACCCGCGACCCGGCGATCGACGTCACGTTCACGATCGTGCCCCCCGCCGCCTCCAGTTCGGGCAGCAGCGCCCGCGCCAGCAGCGCCGTCGACACGAGGTTGACGTTCAGCACCCGGGTCCACGTCTCCGCGTCGGACGCCAGCACGCCCAGGCGCGAACGATCGGGGCCCTTCGGCGAGATCCCGGCATTGTTGACCAGCGCGTGCAGCTGGCCGGCTGGCAGCCGCGCCCGCACCTCCGCCACCAGGGCCTCGATCGCCCCGAGGTCCGACAGGTCCGCCTGAAGATGGCCCCACCGCGCCATCGGCCAGCGGCACTCCTCCGAGAAGGGTTGCCGCGACACCGTCATGATCTTCCAGCCGCGCTCCTGGAACAATTTCACCGTCGCGTGCCCGATGCCTCGGCTCGCACCCGTCAGCAGCATGATTGGATCGTCAGCCATCGGGAGCAGCCTATGCGGGACCGGCCGCCGCTCCAACCAGTTTAGCGGCCGAGCCGTGCTCCCGCAGCGCCCCGTCCACCGCGTTCGCCAGCTCGTCCTTGCGGAACGGCTTGCGCAGGAAGTTCAGCTCCGGCGCGATCGTGTCGATGTCGACATAGCCCGAAACCACCAGCACGGGCACCTCCGGCCGGGTCTTGGCGAGCCGCGCCGCGAGGTCCGCCCCGCTCAGGCCCGGCATACGATGATCGGTGACGACGAGGTCGAAATGCTCGCCCCGCTTCAGCCGCATCTCCGCGACCGACCCGCTTTCGCACTCCTCCGTGGTGAAGCCCAGCTCCTGCAGCAGGTGCGCCATCGTCATTCGCACCTGCTCCTGATCGTCGACGACCAGCACGCGGCCCGTGGCGCCGGTCGGCGCCGGGGCGTGTAGGGCCGCTTCTCCGGGCGCCGCCACGTTGCCGGCGCGCAGGAACAGATCGACCCGCGTGCCGACGCCGGGCTTGCTCTCGATGCTGAGCGCCCCCTCTAGCTGCATCGCCAACCCGTGCACCATCGACAGGCCGAGCCCGGTTCCCTTGTCGATGCCCTTGGTGGAAAAGAACGGCTCGATCGCCCGCGCCGCGGTCTCCTCGTCCATGCCGACGCCCGTGTCCTGGACCGAGAGCCGCACATAGGGACCCGCCGGCAGGTCCGGACGACCCGGCGGGCGTCCGCTTGGCGCCACCGCCACGGTCAGGTCGCCGCCCTGCGGCATCGCGTCCCGCGCGTTCACGCACAGGTTGAGGATCGCCATCTCGAGCTGGTTCACATCGCCGATCGCCGGTTGGAGGCCCTTTGCGACCTCGACGGTGACGCGGATTTGCGGGCCGGAGGTGCTCGCCACCAGCTCGGCCATGTTGGTGACCAGCGCGCCCACGTCGACCGGGCCGGGCTGCAGCGGTTGCCGCCGTGCGAAGGCCAGCAGTCGCTGCACCAGCGTCTTGGCCCGCTCGGCCGATTGCAGCGCGCCGCTCACCAGCCGCTGCTCGCGCTCGCCAAGCCCGCCGCGCCGGCTCAGCAGGTCGAGGCTCCCGATGATCGGCGTGAGCAGGTTGTTGAAATCGTGCGCGACACCGCCCGTCAGCTGCCCAATCGATTCCATCTTCTGAGATTGCCGCAGCGCGGCTTGCGCTTCCTCCCGCTCGGCAACCGCCGCTTCCACCCGCTGCTCCAGCGTGTCGTTCACCGCCTGCAGTTCCAGCTCCATCGTCCGCCGCGATGTGATGTCGTTGAACAGGATGCCCACGAGCGCGGCGGGCTCTTCGCCGATCCGGAACGCGTAGACGTCATACCACCGCCCGCCGAGCTCGGCGGCGGGGCTCTCGAACCGCGCTGATTTTCCCGTACGCGCCACCTCGCCGTATAGGTCGAACCAACGCTGCTCGTGCTCCGGCTGCAGGCTCCGCATCCACCGCCCCGCGGCCCCCACCAGCCCGGTCTGCCGTTCGAATGCCGGATTGACCTCGACGAAGCGGTAATCCGTGGCCAGCCCCGCCCCGTCGAACTTCATCTCGACCACGCAGAACCCGGCGTCGATGCTGTCGAACAGCTGCCGGTAGCGTACCTTGTTGCGGACGGAGGCGGCTTGCGCATGTGCCAGCAGCTTGCGGTTGCTGATCTCCAGCTCGGCTGCCTGTGCGTCCAACCGGGTCTGCAGGTCCGCCCCGTAGCCCTGCTCCAGCCGTAGCCGTTCGGCCCGCTCGTCGTCGAGCACCCCCAGCATCCGCCCGTCGCGGATGACCAGCCAGAGCAGCGGCACCGCGGTGAACACCACCAGCAGCGCGATGGCCGCGCCGACTGGCACGAGGCCGGACCGGTTGGCGCGGACCAGGATGAACCCCAGCACGACCGGAACCAGCACGTAGAGCATCTGCCGCCGCGTCACCCGGCCTGCCAGGGCGGGGCTGGCGAGGACCTTGGCCCAGCCGGCTTCGGGCTCCGAAAGAATGGTGGCGGTCGACAACATCAGCAGGCTGGCCGCCGAATCGGCCGACATCGACCGGAACGGTAGATAGCCGTTCACGGCGACCGCGTCATACGCGTAACCGACCACGGTGCCGACCGCGATGATGAACACGATGGCCGCCACCGCGTCCCGCAGCCCGGGGCGCGGCCACCCCCGTGCCGGCCAGACCACCAGCGCGATCAGCAGCAACGACAACGCCATCTCGGCCGAGATGGACGCGGGGGTCACCCCGAAAATTCTGCCGATTGCCGGGCTGACGACATCCTCGCCGAAGCGCAGGTGGCGTGCCAGCACGGGGGCGACCAAGCCCGCACTGAGCGCCAGCATGAGCCGCCGTAGCCACGAGGGGAGCCGCTCGGACGCCAGCACGGCGGCCACCAGCGCTTGAGCGATGGCGCTCACGGGCGTCATCGCCTTCCAGCCCGTCACCATCGACGCGATCGTGCCGGCAAGGGTCGTCGCGAAACCTAGCATCGCGACACAGAAGGAGCCGAAAGCGAGCCAGCGCGACAGCTTGCGGACCGATACATTCCAGGCCTGAACGCTGTCGGTCGGCTGCTGCAACTGCGCCTCCATCGACGACCGGATGGCCGCGTCCCGCCTATACGATTAATTGTCGTGAATTCCTCCGAAAATGCGAACCTTGCTTCAATTTAAAGGTTGCAAGCTATTCTGTATCCAGGGCGTAGCCCGCCGCCCGCACCGTCCGCACGATGTCGAGCTCGCCCTCGCCATTGATGCTCTTGCGTAGCCGGCGGATATGCACGTCGACCGTCCGCGGCTCGACATGAATGTCGCGGCCCCAAACCGCGTTGAGCAGCTCCTCGCGCGCAAACACCCGCCGAGGATGCTGCATCAGGAACTCGAGCAGGCGGTACTCGGTCGGCCCCAGATGCAGACCCCGGCCGTTGCGCTGCACCCGGTGGGCCGATTGATCCATGACGATGTCGTGGAACTCGAGTTGCCCGCGCGAGACCGGCGGCCCGGCCCGGCGCAACAGCGCCCGCATGCGCGCCAGCAGCGCATCCATGCTGAACGGTTTGGTGATGTAGTCGTCGGCCCCCGTGTTCAGCCCGCGGACCGCATCCTGGTCCTCGCTCCGCGCCGTCACCATGATCACCGGCAGGTCCCGCGTCGCCGGGCGCCGGCGGATCTGGCGGCACACCTCGATGCCGGACATCACCGGCAGCATCCAGTCCAGCAGCACGATGTCCGGCGGCGCTTCGGCGATGCGGGCGATCGCTTCCGGCCCGTCCACCGCCTCGTCCACCTCGAAGCCCTGCTTTTCCAGATTGTAGCGCAGCATCGCCACCAGCGACGCCTCATCCTCGACGACGAGCACCGTGGGCTTCTGCATCAGCCGGCTCCTTGCGGCCGCACCAGCGCGTAGGAGGCGCTATCGGTCCCCTTCGGCCGATCCTCCTCCAACGTCAGGCCCGTCGCCGCGTAGTGCACCGTCTCGGCGATATTGGTCGCGTGGTCGCCGATGCGCTCGAGGTTCTTGGCAATGAACAGGAGGTGCGTGCACGACGTGATGTTGCGCGGATCCTCCATCATGTAGGTGACCAGCTCCCGGAAGATCGAGTTGTAGAGATCGTCGATCGACTCGTCGGACTGCCAGACCTGGATGGCCTTGGCGCTGTCGCTCTCGCCGACCGCGTCGATCACCAGGCGCAGGTTCTCCTGCACCAGCCGCGCCATCGTGGCCAACCCGGTCAGGCTGAACGGCAGCGTGAGTTGCCCCAGCACGATGCTGCGCTTGGCTACGTTCTTGGCGTAGTCGCCGATCCGCTCCAGCTGCGTCGAGATCTTCAGCCCGGCCACGATCTGCCGTAGGTCGCCCGCCATCGGCTGGCGCAGCGCCAGCAGCCGGATCACCGCCGCCTCGATCTGCCGCTCGAGCGAGTCGACGGCGGCATCCTGCTGCACCGCCTCTGCCGCGAAATCCGAGTCTTGGTTGACGATCGCCTTGGTCGCCAGCGCGACCTGATTTTCCACGATGCCGCCCATCTCGGTCAGCATGTCGCGAAGCCGATCGAGCTCCTGGGTGAAGCTTTTGACGATGTGCGGAACGTCGGACATTGCGCGCCTCTTGGCCTAGCCGAACCGGCCGGTGATGTATTCCTGGGTCTTCTTCTGCTTCGGCGCGGTGAACATCGCGCCGGCCGGTGCGACCTCGATCAGTTCGCCGAGGTAGAAGAACCCCACCTGGTCGGCGCAGCGCGCCGCCTGCTGCATGTTGTGCGTCACGATGGCGATGGTGAACTCGCTCTTCAGCTCGTCGATCAGCTCCTCCACCTTCAGCGTGCTGATCGGGTCGAGCGCGCTGGTGGGCTCGTCGAGCAGGATCACCTCGGGCCGGGTCGCGATCGTGCGCGCGATGCAGAGCCGCTGCTGCTGACCGCCCGACAGGCCCATCGCCGAACCGGTCAGCCGGTCCTTGACCTCCGTCCACAGCGCGGCACGGCTCAGCGACCACTCCACCCGCTCGTCCATCTGCGCCCGGCTCAGCTTCTCGTGCAGGCGCACCCCGAACGCGATGTTGTCGTAGATCGACATCGGGAACGGAGTCGGCTTCTGAAACACCATGCCGATCCGGCTGCGCAGCGCGTTCAGGTCCACGTCGGAGGCGAGGATGTTCTGTCCATCCATCAGCACCTCCCCCGCCGCCCGCTGCCCCGGATACAGGTCGTACATCCGGTTGAGGCACCGCAGCAGCGTCGACTTGCCGCAGCCGCTGGGCCCGATCATCCCCGTCACCTGCTTCTCCGGCAGGTCGAGGTTGATCCCCTTCAGCGCCTTGTTGGCGCCGTAGAAGAAATCGAGGTTGCGGATCGCCAGCCGCGGCGGGGCGATGGCCGCGCTCGACCGGGCACTCAGGGTGCTGGTCTGATCTGCGCTGGCTTCGCGTTCGGTCACCGGCATCCTCAAGTCCTTTTCCGCAACGCTACCCGCGCCACGATGTTCAAAGCCAGCACGCCGGCCGTGATGATCAATGCGCCCACCCAAGCCAGTTGCACCCAGTCCTCGTACGCCGACCCGGCATACTGGTAGATCGTCACCGGCAAGCTGCTCATCGGCCGCGACATGTCGAGCGACCAGTTGAGGTTGCCCAGTGACGTGAACAGCAACGGCGCCGTCTCGCCCGCGATCCGCGCCACCGCCAGCAGCACGCCCGTCATGATGCCGTCCAGCGCCGCGCGATAGCAGATGAACACGATCGACTTCCATTTCGGCGCGCCCAGCGCCACCGCCGCCTCGCGCAGCGCGGTCGGGATCAGCCGCAGCATGTCCTCCGTCGTGCGGACCACGATCGGGATCACGATCACCGCCAGCGCGACGGCGCCAGCCCATCCGGAGAACCCGTTGAACGGATTGACCAGGATTTGGTACACGAACAAACCGATCAGGATGCTGGGCGCCGACAGCAGGATGTCCGAGACGAAGCGGATGACATCCCCCAGCTTCGATCCGGCGGCATACTCCGAGAGATACGTGCCGACCATCAGCCCGATCGGCGTCCCGATCAGCGTCCCCAGCGCCGTCTGGATCAGGCTGCCCACGATCGCGTTCAGCAGCCCGCCCCCAGAGCCCGGCGGCAGCGTGAAATGCGTGAACACCCCGAAGCTCAACCCCTTGTAGCCGAGCATGACGAGCGTCACGAGGATGGAGGCCAGGAAGAACAGGCCGACGCCCGCCGCCAGCCAGCACAGCACGCGGACGACCCGGTCCGTGACCCGCCGACGCCGCCCGAGCGAGCGCGCCATGTCCTCGTCGCGCGAAGCGGCCGAGGGCGGCGCCGCCAGCGACGCGCTCACGCCCGAACTCCGGGGCGCAGCAGCAGCCGCGACAGCGCCAGCACGATGAAGGAGATCACGAACAGGATGAAGCCGAGCGCCAGCAGCGACGAGAGCTTCAGGCTGCCCGCCGGGCTCTCGGGGAACACGAGGGCGACGATGGAGGCGATGGTGTTGCCGGGCCCGAACAGGCTCGGCGTGATGCGGTTGGCGTTGCCGATCACGAACGTCACCGCCATCGTCTCGCCGAGCGCCCGGCCGAGCCCCAGCATGACGCCGCCCACGACCGACACCCGCGTGTACGGCAGCACGATCGAGCGCATCACCTCCCACGTCGTCGAGCCCAGCCCGTAGGCGCTCTCTTTATAGACGGCCGGCACGGTCAGGAAAACGTCGCGCATCGTCGCCGAGATGAACGGGATGATCATGATCGCCAGCACGATAGACGCAGTGAAGATCCCCGTGCCGAACGGCGCGCCGGAGAACAGGTCGCCAATCACCGGGAGGTCGCCGAAATTGTCGATCAGCGGCGGCTCGACATAGGTCGCCATGAACGGCACCAGCACGGCGAAGCCCCACATGCCGAAGATGATCGACGGCACCGCCGCCAGCAATTCGACCGCCGTGCCGACCGGCCGACGCAGCCATGATGGAGCAAGCTCGGTGAGGAAGATGGCGATGCCGAACGAGATCGGCACCGAAAGGACGAGTGCGATGACGGAGGTGATCAGCGTCCCGTAGATCGCGACCGCGCCGCCGTAGATGTCGTGGGGCGGATCCCAGTCGGTGTTGACCAGGAAATTTGCACCGAACTCGCGGAAGGCGGGCAATCCGCCCACGAAGAGCGTGACGATGATGGCGCCCAGGAGCACCAGCACGAGTAGTCCTGATCCCTTGGCGATGAGCGCGAAGACGGCGTCGCCCTTGCCGCTGCCGCGTTTCGGCCGTTTGGGAGACGTCTTGGAAGCTGGAGCAGCGGCTAGGACCTCGGACACGGTGTTTCCTGTGATGATCGTCACTCCCGGGCTCGCCCCGGGAGTGACGGAGATACTCTACTTGTAGGCGAGTTGCTGCTTCCACGTCGCGCGGACCATGTCCTTCACGGCGGCGGGCAACGGCACGTATTCGAGCTGGGTGGCGATCTGGTCGCCGTGCTCGTAGTCCCAGTTGACCCATTTCAGCACCAGCTGCTCGCGGGCCGGGTCCTTGGCGTCCTTCGGCAGCAGCAGGAAGGTCGCCGACACGATCGGCCAGCTCGTCTTGCCGGGCTGGTCGATCAGGCTGACGGCGTAGTCCTTGGCGTCCTTCCAATCCGCATTGGACGCGGCGGCCTGGAAGCTCTCCATCGTCGGCTTGACGAACTCGCCATCCTTGTTCTTCAGCTCGGTCGTGGCGAGGTGGTTCTGGCTGGCATACGCGTTCTCCACGTAGCCGATGCCGCCGCGCACCTGCTTGACGCTGCCGGCCACGCCGTCATTGCCGCGCGCCCCGTTGCCGACCGGCCACTTCACGCTCGTGCTGGCACCGACGCTGCTCTTCCAGCTGGGGCTCACGGCCGACAGGTAGCTGGTGAACACGTACGACGTGCCGGACGCGTCGGCCCGGTAGACCGGCGCGATCGCGATGCTCGGCAGCTTCAGCCCCTGGTTCAGCGCCTCGATCTTGGGGTCGTTCCACTTCGTGATCTTGCCCTCGTAGATGTCGGCCAGGACGTCGCCGGTCAGCTTCAGCTGGTCGGCCGCGATCCCCGGAAGGTTCACGATCGGCACGACCGCGCCCATCACCATCGGGAACTGCACGAGGTTGTTCGAAGCAAGCTTGGCCGCATCGACCGGCGCATCCGACGCGCCGAAATCGACCGTGCGGTTCATGATCTGGTTCTGGCCGCCCCCCGAGCCGATCGCCTGGTAGTTCAGCTCGACGCCGATGGCCGACTTCGCCGCCTCGCCCCACTTGGTGTAGACGGGCGCCGGAAACGTGGCGCCGGCGCCGGTGATCTGCTGCGCGGCCGCCGGTTCGACGACGCCCGCGCCGCAAATCAGCGCGGCCGAGGCCAGCAGGAGAGTGGTGTATTTCATGGTGTGTCCCTCATCAGGCTTTGTGGGCCGAGCTTCGCGATGGTCCCGGCGTTCCGACACGCGGCTTGTCGCAGCCTTGAGCGGCACCACCATTGCAGTTCGATGACAGTTCGATGACAGCCAGGCCCGCGGATTCAGCAACGATCCTTTCCGCTCCGATCGCGTTACCCTAGCCTATGACCACCGACTCGGCCGTGCGCCGCCCTCTCGTGATGGTCGCCGTCATGGCCGCCATGTTCATGGTCGCCATCGAGGCGACGATCGTCTCCACCGCCATGCCCCAGATCGCCGCACAACTCGGCAACCTGCGCCTCTATGCCTGGGTGTTCTCCGCCTTCCTGCTCGCCCAGACCGCAACGACCATCGTGTTCGGCAAGCTGTCGGACATGTTCGGCCGCAAGCCGGTGCTGCTCGTCGGCATCGTCATCTTCCTGGCCGGCTCTCTCCTCTGCGGCTTTGCGACCTCCATGGCCGTGCTGATCGGCTTCCGCCTGCTGCAGGGCGCCGGCGCCGGCGCCATCCAGCCGATTGCACTCACCATCGTCGGCGACCTCTACCCGGCCCATGAGCGCGGCCGGGTGCAGGGCTACCTCTCCAGCGTCTGGGGCATCTCCTCCGTGATCGGCCCACTCGCCGGCGGCCTGATCACCCAGCATCTGAGCTGGGCCTGGGTGTTCTGGATCAACGTTCCCGTCGGCCTGATCGCGTCCGTCCTGTTCATCGCCTTCCTCAAGGAGAACGTCGCCAGAAGCGAGCGCCGGGTCGACGTCGCGGGCGCCGTGCTGTTCACGGTTGCCATCGCCGCGCTGATGACGGCGCTCACCGAGATCGGCACCTCGTCCACCAACGTCACGCTTGCCCTGGCGCTCTTCGCCGTCACCGCGGTCCTGTTCGTGCTGCAGGAACAGCGGGTTGCCGACCCGATGCTCGCCTTCGCGCTCTGGAGTCGCCGCCCCATCGCGTCCGCCAACACCGCGACCCTGCTGTCCGGCATGGCGCTGATCGGCCTCAGCGCCTTCCTGCCGATGTATGTGCAGGGCGTGCTTGGCCGTAGCGCCCTCGTCGCCGGCTTCACGCTCACGGCGATGTCGTTCGGCTGGCCCGTCGGCGCCTTCGTCGCGACAAGGCGCCTGTTCCCCGCCATCGGCCTGCGCGGCACCATGCTCGCGGGCGCCGTGCTCCTGCCGGTCGGCTCCGGCGCCATGCTGTTCCTAGCCCCCGGCTTCTCGCCGCTGATCGCGGGCGCCGGGTCGCTGGTGATGGGGCTCGGCATGGGCTTCCTCAGCACGGCCGCCATCGTGCTGATCCAGGGCAGCGTCGGCTGGGCCGAGCGCGGCGCCGCCACCGCGTCCAACATCTTCGCCCGCAACCTCGGCAGCACCTTCGGCGCCACCGTGCTCGGCGGCGTGCTGAACGCGAGCCTCGCCGCCAACGCCGGCGGCGCCATCAGCTACAGCCAGATCCGCTCCCTGCTCGAGCATCCAGGTCAGGCGCTCGGCGACCCCATGATCCAGAACTCCCTCGGCCACGCGCTGCACCTGACCTTCTGGGGCATGTTCGCCATCACCCTGGCCGCGCTCGCGGCTGCCACGGTCGTCCCCCGCATCGCGATCGCCCAGCCGGCGGAGTAACGGGCGTCAGAAGCCGTAGAGCTTCAACGCGTTCTCGCGCATGACCTGGTCGGCCAACCCCCGGTCGCCCACCGCGGCCCGGAACGCCGCCACCAGGGCCCCGTAATCGATCGGCCGGTACGGGGCCTCGCCGCCGCCGCCCGGTTGATCTTCGTGCGCCGGCGTGTGCGGCCAGTCGCTGCCCCACACGCAACGCCCGGGCGCCGCCTCGAGCAAGGCGGCCAGCCAATCCGCATCCGGCTCGATCCCCAACCGCTCCTCCGTCACGCGGTACGGCGCCGAGAGCTTCATCCAGACATGCGGCCGTTGCACCAGCGCGAGCAGTCTCTGCCCCGCCGCGCCACCCGGCCGCTCCGGTATGGGCAGCCCGTAATGGTCGATCACCACAGCAACCTCGGATTGCTCGAGCACGTCCGCCGCCTCGACCAGCGCCGGCAGCGTCGCGATCACCTCGACATGCGCGCGCATCCGCTTGGCCAGCGCGCTCATCGCGCGGAACCGCTCGCCCAGACCCGGCCCGGCTCCCGGCCCACTGTAGAGATTGAGCCGCAGCCCCTGGATGCCCGAGGCGGCCAGCCGCAACGCGTCGCCCTCGCCGGTCGTTTCCGGATCCAGCACGGCCACCCCCGCGCCGCGCGGCCCCAACGCGGCCAGCGTGTCCAGCAGCAGCGTGTTGTCGGTGCCGTAGAAACTCGGTTGCACCACCACGAACCGGTTGATCCCCGCCTGTCCGGCCACGCTCTCGAGCTGTTGCAGCGTCGCTTGCCCCGGCGTGTAGGACCGGTCGGCGCTGAACGGATAGCGCGCCGGGTCGCCCACGACGTGGACATGCGTGTCGACGGGCATCAGCTCTGGGCCAGCGCGCTAGCTAGCCTTGGCTTTGGGCGGCAGGTCGATCTTGATCGACAGCTCGCGCAGCCGGGCCGGCTCGACGATCGACGGGGCGCCCATCATGAGGTCCTCGCCCTGCTGGTTCATGGGGAACAGGTTCACCTCCCGCAGGTTCGGCTCGTCGGCCAGTAGCATCACGATCCGGTCGATCCCGGCCGCCATCCCGCCGTGCGGCGGCGCCCCGTAGCGGAACGCGTTCAGCATCCCGCCGAACTGCTCCTCCACCGCGCTCGCCGGATAACCCGCGATTTCGAACGCCTTCAGCATGATCTCGCCCTTGTGGTTGCGTATCGCACCGGATGCCATCTCGTAGCCGTTGCACACGATATCGTACTGATAAGCGCCGATCGTCAACGGGTCCCGCTCCTCGAGCGCCCGCAGCTCGCCTTGCGGCATGCTGAACGGGTTGTGGCTGAAGTCGATCCGCTTGGTTTCCTCGTTCAGCTCATAGAGCGGGAAGTCGACGATCCAGCAGAACCGGAACGCACCCTCCTCGATGAGCCCCAGCTCGGTGCCGAGCCGCGACCGCACCGCGCCGGCGAATTTCGGCGCCTCGGCCGGTTTGCCCGCCGCGAAGAACACCGCGTCGCCAGCCCCCAGCCCGCAAGCCGTCCGAATCGCCTCGACCCGGTCGGCCTCGAGATTCTTCGCGATCGGTCCCTTCGCACCCTCCCCGTCGAACGCGATGTAGCCGAGTCCGCCCGCGCCCTGCTCGCGCGCCCATTCGTTCAGCTTGTCGAAGAACCCGCGCGGGCGGCCCCCCGCCCCCGGCGCCGGAATCGCCCGCACCACGCCGCCCGACGCCGCGATCTTCGCGAACAGCCCGAAGCCGGACCCGGCGAACTGCGCCGTGACATCTCTGATGATCAGAGGGTTGCGGAGGTCGGGCTTGTCCGACCCATAATCCAGCATCGCCTGCGCATACGGGATGTGCCGCCACGGCCCGGCATCGACCGCTCGCCCGTCCGCGAACTCCTCGAAAACGCCGCGGATCACCGGCTCCATCGCCGCGAAAACATCGTCTTGCGTGACGAAGCTCATCTCGACGTCGAGCTGATAGAACATCAGCGTGCGGTCCGCCCGCCCCGCCTCGTCGCGGAAACACGGCGCGATCTGGAAATACCGGTCGAACCCGGCCACCATGCAGAGCTGCTTGAACTGCTGCGGCGCCTGCGGCAACGCATAGAACTTGCCCGGATGCAGTCGCGCCGGCACCAGGAAGTC
>JAVVHH010000035.1:0-28976 GCA_032249615.1 Acetobacteraceae bacterium | reverse complement strand
CCGCGGGCCGAGGCCGAGGGCGGCACCCTCGCCTCCGCCGAGGGTTGAGGCTCAACTCTCCCGGCGGAAGGTGACCACGAGAACGTCACGGTGCGCGGGCTTGGCCGGGTCGAGGGCTCGCACGGGGGTGACGCCGTGGAAGACACGGTGATCGTCGACGAGCGCGGAGTCGAGCGGCTGGCGTAGGGTGAAGCTGCCCAGCAGGCTCCGGTCGAGCCCATGAATGCTGGTTTCCCCTTCGGCGATGTTGTCGCGGTTGACCATCAGCACCAGCACCCAATCGACGCCGTCCTGGTGCATGCCTTCCGGGGTGGGTTGCCCCGCCGCATCGGGGCGCGCCTCGATGCGGAACTGGTGCACTTCGACGTGCCAAGCGGGCACGGGCAAGAGGCCGGTGAACAGCTTGTTGCACAGGCGCAGGATGCCGCCGAAGGCCGCCGTGCCCGCCGCTTCCTCCCCCATCGGCTCGAACCAGCGCGCGATGCCGCCGTTCAGCGCATTGTAGTCCCGGCTTTGGTAGTGCGGCTGGTGCGGCTTGCGCACGATGCTGTCGCCGGCGATCCGAAAGGCGGCGTGCCGACGTTTGCGATAGCGCCCACCATCGGCCATGTAGGTGTCAAGGCCGAGATCGTTCCAGCTTGCGGCGAATTGGGGCCAATCCCGCAACGCCTCGCCGAGCGCCTGCCGCATGTCGGGCGCCTCGGCGAAAACGAAGCCTCCCTCCGCGAGGGCAGCGGCCCAGGCCGTTTCGCTCATGCCGCTTTCTCCTGTTGGGGCTGCGCCGCCGCTTGCTGCTGGCTCAGAACCCGGTGGCTCGTGAACGGGCTCTCGATGGCGCTTGCATCGAACCGCATCTTGATGCGCCGGTTCAGTTCGCGCGACACCGCCCAGCGGCTTCCCGGTTGTGTCTTCATCCGCACCCGCATGATCCAGGCCGCATCGGTCAGTTTGTCGACTCCCAGGATGTCGAGCTTTTCCAGAACGATCGACTGCCAGGCCGGATCGGCCTGCATCTCGGCGGCGACCTCTTTCAGCACCTTCTCCATCGGACCGGGCTCCTCGTTCAAGCCGATCGAGACATCCAATACCGCATAGCTGTAGTCGCGGGTCTGGTTCGTCACCGTGGTGACGGAGCTGAACGGGATCAGGTGCACCGAACCGTCAAGCGCGCGGAGCCGGATGGTGCGGATCGTCAGCGCTTCGACGGTGCCGGTCATGTTGGCGACGGTCACGACATCGCCGACCTGCATGGAGTTCTCCAGCAGCAGAAACAGACCGGTGATGAGGTCCTGCACGAGCTTCTGCGAGCCGAAGCCGACCGCGATGCCGATCACGCCGGCGCCCGCGAGCAGCGGCGCGATGTTCACCCCGATCGCCGAGAGCGCCGTCATGCCGACGATCAGCACGATCGCGACGAGCAGCACGCTGCGCATCAGCGGCAGCAGCGTGCGCAGGCGGCCGGCGCGGGCAAGCTGGGATGTGCTCGACAGCTTTTCCAGGTGCCGCGCGGTGAAGGTGTTCACGGTCTCCCACGCGGTGATCGCGACCAGGACCGCGGCGATGATGGTGAGCCCGGCGTCGAACACCCGCGCCCCCAGGCCGCCTGCGGTCAGCCAGAGCAGGACCGGCAGCCCCCACGATTCCAGCAGCGCAAGCCCGGCGCCCACCCAGATGATGGCCGAGACGAGAATCCGCAGGAACGGATAATAGGCGCCCGCCCGCTCGGTATACCCCTGCACCAGCACCGTCCGGGTTCGGTCGAGGCCACCCAGGATCAACACGGCCAGCAGGCGGGCCGCGACCACGATCGCGATGCTGACCCCGAAGAAGCTGAGCAGCCTCTGGTAGCCGTTGCGCACCTCGACCGCCCAGACCAGCCACGCGGCAATGATCCAGAAGATCGCGACCCAGTGCCAGATCGCGGCGAACCGGTTGCACAGCACCGGCCAGAGCCCGGTCGCGCCCCGCCGCGCATGCAGCCGGTGCGCGACCGGCTCCCTCGCCTGCAGCACGGCGACGACCAGGCAAAGATGGACCACCAGGGCGAACAGCTTGAGGATCGCGAGCTGCGCGGTGCGATACATCCCGAATAGAAGGCCCACGCTGGCGAGCGCGAAACCGCTGACGGCGATGATGGTGATCCGGCGAACCCAGCGCGTCAGGAACACGGCGGCCCACTCGGTCACCGGCAGAAGCCGCGGCGGCACCGGCGACACCAGGAACGCTGTAACCGCGAGGACAATGCGCGCGGTCGCGTAGGCCTCGACCACCTGCACCACGATCAACCTCGTTTGCGGGGTGGTTTGGAACACGGTCCCGAGCAGGATCTCGCCCACCGCCACGAAAATGGCGATCGGCACCAGGTCAATCAGGAGGCGCCCGAGCAGATAGGGGACGATCTTGAACGCGACCAGGATCCGGTCGAAACGGCGCTGCCGCGCCTCGGCCTCGTGCGTCTCGGACGCCGCTGCATCGGCGACGGCATGGCTGGGCGACCAGGCCCCAACCATAGTGCGGAAGCGGCGCAGAAGACGACGCATCAGCCACTCCGCCAGCAACCCGCCCGCCACGACGATCAGCAGCATGCGTCCGGCCTCGAACGCCGCAGCCCGGGCTTGCGGGTCGTCCACCTGGCTGACGAGCCAGCGCCACAGCAGCGGCAGGTCGTTGACCGATTGCAGCGATTGCGCGAGTTGCTCGGCGTAGGCGCTCAGCAGCACGGACATTCGCCCGACGAGCTGCGCCCCGACGCTGTCGGGCGCGATCGTTTGAACGGGCACCTTGGCAGGTGCCTTGGCCGCAGGAGCCGCGGGCGGCGCTTTGGCGTCGGCGGCTTTGGGGTCGGCCGCCTTGGCGTCGGCGGCGGGCTCGGGCGTGGCTGCCGTCGCCGCGAGCGGGCCGGCCGCAAGCTTCTCCGCGGGCGTGAGCGCCGGGCTCGGTGCCGAAGCGGGCGCCGCGGCGGGCGCTGCTTTGGCGATGGTCTCCAGGGTGGTGATCAGCTCGGCCCGCCGCTTGTCGTCGCGCAGCACGGCCAGCGTGTTCGCGGCCTGTCGAGGCGAGATGGCGTCGTGCGCGGCCGCCGGTGCAGCGGTTTCGGCTGCAGGCTGGGCGGAGGCTGTCCGGATCGCCCCCAGCAGGACCGCGAGCGCGAACAGGATCGCGGGGCCTGCCCGTCGCGCGGCGCCGGTTCGCGTCGTTGCCGAAGCAGCTTGCGTCGGGCCGTGCTTGGCCCACATCTCGAGCATGGTTACGTTCCTTGCCGTTCTGACCGGGCTTGCCATGCTGGGCACGCTCGGTGTTCTCGTCGCTGGGATGGTGGGGCTCGTGCGCGGCGGCGGCGACCCTGCCCGCTCCAACGCGCTCATGCGGTGGCGGGTTATCATGCAGGGTGTCGCCCTGCTGCTATTCATCATCCTGTTGAGCCTGATGCGGCACTGACCGGACCGGCCCGATAGCTCGGTCCGACGGCGCGCTGCCGTTTGACAGCACGTTTCTGCCGCTGCACACAACGCCAAACTTAGACCGAACAATAAACGAAGCTTGGAAAGAGACCGGGTCCCATGAAGCTGCTCGTGCCCGTCAAGCGGGTCGTCGACTATAACGTTAAGGTGCGCGTGAAGGCCGACGGCTCCGGCGTCGAGACGCAAGGCGTCAAGATGTCGATGAACCCGTTCGACGAGATCGCGGTCGAAGAGGCGGTCCGCCTCAAGGAGAAGGGTGTCGCGACCGAGATCGTGGCCGTCTCCATGGGTGTGGCGCAGTGCAGCGAGACCATCCGCACGGCGCTCGCCATGGGCGCCGACCGCGGCATCCTCGTCGAGACGGACGCCGAACTGCAGCCGCTGGCGGTCGCCAAGTTGCTGAAGGCGCTGGTCGACAAGGAGAAGCCCACGCTCGTCATCATGGGCAAGCAGGCGATCGACGACGACATGAACGCCACCGGCCAGATGCTCGCCGCACTGCTCGGCTGGCCGCAAGGCACGTTCGCCAGCAAGGTGGCCGTGGACGGCGAGAAGCTGGTCGTCACCCGCGAGGTCGATGGCGGGCTCGAGACGATCGAGCTGCAGCTGCCGGCGATCGTGACGACGGATCTCCGCTTGAACGAGCCGCGCTATGCCAGCCTCCCCAACATCATGAAGGCGCGCAAGAAGCCGATCGAGAACGTCAAGCCGGCCGATCTGGGCGTCGACCCGCAGCCGCGGCTGAAGACGGTCAAGGTGAGCGAGCCGCCGAAGCGGCAGGCGGGTGTGAAGGTCGGCTCCGTGGCGGAGTTGGTCGCGAAACTCAAAACCGAAGCGAAGGTGATCTGATGGCATCCCTCGTCCTGCTCGACCACGAGAACGGCAAGATCAAGCAGCCGTCTCGCAGCGCCGTGGCGGCTGCGGCAAAACTTGGGGAGGTGCACGCGCTGGTCACCGGCCTCAACGTCGGCGACGCGGCCCAGGCCGCCGCCAAGCTCGCCGGCGTGACCAAGGTGCACGTGGCCGATGCGGCCGCGTACGAACACCCGATGGCGGAGTCTCTCGCCGCGCTGATCGTCTCGATGGCCGGCCACCACGACCACATCTTTGCCGCCTCGACCGCCATCGGCAAGAACGTGATGCCCCGGGTCGCCGCCCTGCTCGATTGCCAGCCGATCAGCGACATCTCAAGCGTCGAAGGGCCGGACACGTTCATCCGGCCGATCTACGCCGGGAACGCGCTCGCGACGGTGGTCTCGTCCGACGCCAAGAAGGTGATCACGGTGCGCGCCGCGTCGTTCGATCCAGTGGCCGAAGAAGGCGGTTCGGCGACGATCGAAGCGGTCGAGGGTCAGGATGCGCCGACCGGGTCGCGCTACGTGTCGTCCGAGCTCAGCAAGAGCGAGCGGCCGGAGCTGACGGCGGCCCGGGTCGTCGTGTCCGGCGGGCGCGGGATGCAGAACGGCGACAACTTCAAGCTGATCGATCCGATCGCCGACAGCCTGGGTGCGGCGGTGGGCGCCTCGCGGGCAGCGGTCGATGCCGGCTTCGTGCCGAACGATTACCAGGTGGGGCAGACCGGCAAGATCGTGGCGCCCGACCTCTACATCGCCATCGGGATCTCCGGCGCGATCCAGCATCTGGCCGGCATGAAGGACAGCAAAGTCATCGTCGCCATCAACAAGGACGAGGAAGCGCCGATCTTCCAGGTCGCCGATTATGGGTTGGTTGGAGACCTGTTCACCGTGCTGCCCGAGTTGAAGACCGAGTTGGAGAAGGCGGCCTAAGCTTGGCTCTGGAGACGGTCGGCGTCGTCGGCGCCGGCCAGATGGGCTCGGGCATTGCGCATGTCTGCGCGTTGGCCGGGCTCTCGGTCCACATGCTGGACAGCAACGCCGACGCGCTCGGGCGGGCTCAGGCCAGCATTGCCAAGAACCTCGAGCGGCAGGCTGCCAAAGGCACGATCGAGGCTGCCGACAAGGACCGCGCGCTGGCGCGGATCGCGGTCGGGACGGACTACGCCGCCTTTGGCGACGCCGACCTCGTCATTGAGGCGGCGACCGAGAAGGAAGACATCAAGGTCCGGATCTACCAGGCGCTGCTGCCGCATCTGCGGGCGGACTGTCTGCTCGCCAGCAACACCAGTTCGATCAGCATAACGCGCCTGGGCGCCAGCACCGACCGGCCGGCAAAGTTCGTCGGCATGCACTTCATGAACCCGGTGCCGATGATGAAGCTCGTCGAGATCATCCGCGGCATCGCGACGGATCAGGCGACGTTCGAGGCGGTGCAGGCGCTGGCGGTGCGGCTCGGCAAGACCGTGTCAGTCTCGGAGGATTTCCCCGCTTTCACGCTCAACCGCATCCTCGTGCCGATGATCAACGAGGCGATCTATACGCTTCAGGAAGGAGTCGGCTCGATCGAGGCGATCGACACGGCGCTGAAACTCGGTGCGGCGCACAAGATGGGCCCGCTCGAACTGGCGGACTTCATCGGGCTGGATACCTGCCTCTCGGTCATGCAGGTGCTCTACGAGGGCATGTCCGACAGCAAATACCGCCCCTGCCCGCTGCTGGTGAAGTATGTCGAGGCCGGGTGGTATGGCCGCAAGACAGGCAAGGGTTTCTACGACTACTCCGTCGAGCCGCCGCGCCCGACGCGCTAAGCTATTCGGCTGCGTTGCGGAGCGCAGCCCCCGCCGCCGCCAGACAGAGCGGGACCGAGGCGCACAGGACGGCGAGCAGAAGCAGCAGATGCGGCCGCGGGGTCAGCCCGGTTGCCGCCGCATCGCCCGCGGCGGCGCCGAAGATCAGCACCGGTGTTGCGAGCGGCAGAACCAGCAGCGGCAGCAGGACGCCCCCGCGCCGCGCCCCGAGCACGATTGCCGCGCCCATCGTGCCCAGCAGCGAAAGGGCGAGCGTGCCCGGCAGTAACGCGACGAGCAGCACCGGCACCGAGCCCGGCGGCATCTGCAGCATGATGGCCAGCGGCCCCGCCGCCGCCAGTAGCGGCAGCCCGGTGACCAGCCAATGCGCCGTCGCCTTGACGGCGGCCACTGCGATCGACGGCAGCCCGCAGAGCAGAAGCTGATCGAGCGTACCGTCCTCGAGGTCGGCGCCGAACAGGCGGTCGAGCGGCAGGAGCGCAGCGAGCAGCGCGCCAACCCAGACGATGCCGGGAGCCAACCGGGCGAGCACGTCGGGAGCCGGGCCGATGGCGAGCGGGAACAGCGCGCCGACGAGGATGAAGAACAGCAACGCCGCCATCGTATCGGCGCCGTGCCGAACCGAGAGAAGCAGCTCGCGACGCAATAGCGCGCCCATCATCCTCAAAGGTGCAGCTCCGCCACGTCCTCGAGCGGGAGCGGCAGATGCGTCGCCGTCACGATCGCGCCGCCCGCCCGCCTGTGCTCCGCGAACAGCGCCCCGAGGCGGGCGACCGAAGCGGCATCCAGCCCGAGGGTCGGTTCGTCGAGCAGCCACAACCCACCCGGCGGGCGGAGGGCAAGGCGGGCCAGCGCCAGCCGCCGACGCTGGCCGGCGGACAACAGGCGGCCCGGCAGGTCGCGCAGCGGCTCGAGATCCATCGCGGCCAGGGCTGGCTCGAGCGACGGGCCGGAAAGCCGCAAATTCTCGCAAACGGTCAGCGCCAGCTTGATGGCGTCGAGATGGCCGAGATAAGCGACCGGCGCCGGCTCCTCCACCGTATCCACCCCGTTCCAATGGATGGTGCCGGCATCCGGCCGTTTCAGCCCGGCGAGCACCCGCAGCAGCGTGCTTTTGCCCGATCCGTTGGCGCCGAGCAGCAGCGTCGCGCCGCCAGGCGGCACTTGAAGGTCGACGTCGCGCAGTACGAGGCGTTCCCCGCGGAAAGCCGCAATACCGGCCGCCGCCAGACCCGAACGCGCATGGGAGCCCATCGCCCCACCTTATCGGGTCCGGTCCGGTGGACGCCATGGGGCACGGACGCTAAATAGCGCGTACGCGAACAAGAGGGCAGCAGCGATGAAAGCGACCGGGCACGACAGCCTCCAGACCACCCGCACCTTGACGGCGGGCGGGCGCGACTATCGCTACTTCTCCCTGCCGGAGGCGTTCAAATCCATTGGCGACGGCAGCCGCCTGCCGGTCAGCCTCAAGATCCTGCTCGAGAACGTGCTGCGTTTCGAGAATGGCGCGAGTTACACGCCGGAGGATGCCAAGGCGATCACCGAGTGGGTGGAACAGGGCCACTCCGAGAAGGAAGTGCCGTTCAAGCCCGCGCGCATCCTGATGCAGGATTTCACGGGCGTGCCTGCGGTCGTCGACCTCGCCGCAATGCGCGACGGCATCAGCGCGCTCGGCGGCAGCCCGCAGCAGGTCAATCCGCTCGTGCCGGTCGACCTGGTGATCGACCACTCCGTCATGGTCGATGTCTCGGCGACCCCGGACGCGGCGCGCAAGAATGTCGAGATCGAGTTCCAACGCAACGGCGAGCGCTACCAGTTCCTCCGCTGGGGCCAGTCGGCGTTCGAGAACTTCCGCGTGGTGCCGCCCGGCGCCGGCATCTGCCACCAGGTCAACGTCGAGTACCTGGCCGAGACCGTCTGGACCGCCGACATCGATGGCGCGACCTATGCCTATCCGGACACGCTGTTCGGCACCGATAGCCACACCACCATGGCTAACGGCATCGGCGTGCTCGGCTGGGGCGTCGGCGGCATTGAGGCGGAGGCGGCCATGCTCGGCCAGCCGATCGCCATGCTCATCCCCGACGTCATCGGCTTCAAGCTCACCGGCGTGATGCCGGAGGGCTCGACCGCGACGGACCTGGCGCTAACGGTCACGCAGATGCTGCGTAAGAAGGGCGTGGTCGGCAAGTTTGTCGAGTTCTTCGGACCGGGCTTGGCCGGCCTTGCCGTCGCGACCCGGCTCACAATCGCCAACATGGCGCCGGAATACGGCGCGACCTGCGGCTTCTTCCCGGTCGACGCCGCGACGACCGATTACCTGAAGCTCACCGGCCGCGACCCCGGCCGCATCGCGCTGGTGGAAGCCTACGCGAAGGCGCAGGGCATGTGGATCGACGCGAACACGGCCGACCCGGTGTTCACCGACGTCGTCGAGCTCGACCTGTCGACGGTCATGCCGTCGATCGCCGGGCCGAAGCGCCCGCAGGACCGGGTGCTGCTGAAGGACGCGACCGCGGCGTTCCGGGCCGATCTGACCAAGGGCTTGGGCGTGCCGGCCAACGACGTCGACAAGCGGGTCAAGGTCGCCGGCACCAATTACGAGATCAGCCACGGCGATGTGGTGATCGCGGCGATTACCAGCTGCACCAACACGTCGAACCCTTACGTGATGCTCGGGGCCGGGCTGCTGGCGCGCAAGGCGCGGCAGAGGGGGCTGACCCCGCGCCCGTGGGTGAAGACGTCGCTCGCCCCGGGTAGCCAGGTCGTGACCGAGTATCTCGACCGCGCCGGCCTTACCGAGGATCTCGACGCGCTGGGCTTCCAGCTCGTCGGCTACGGCTGCACCACCTGCATCGGTAACTCCGGCCCGCTCGACGACGCGGTCGCCGACGCGATCGAAGACAACAAGCTGGTGGCCGTGTCGGTGCTGTCGGGCAACCGCAACTTCGAGGGCCGGGTGCATCCCAACGTGCGCGCCAACTACCTCGCCAGCCCGCCGCTCGTGGTCGCCTACGCGCTGCTCGGCACCATGAACGAGGACATCACGACGGCGCCGCTCGGCACCGGGTCGGATGGCAAGCCCGTGTATCTGAAGGACATCTGGCCGACCAACGCCGAGATCGACGAAGTGGTCGGCCAGAGCCTGACGCGCGAGCAGTTCACCAGCCGCTACGGCGAGGTGTTCCAAGGCACGAGCGAGTGGCGCGCCATCGAGGTCGACACCTCCAGCGATGTCTACCGTTGGAACGGCGGTAGCACCTACGTGCAGAACCCGCCCTATTTCGAGGGCATCACCATGGAACTGCCGACGGTGAGCGACATCACCGGCGCCTGGGTGCTGGCGCTGTTCGCCGACAACATCACCACCGACCACATCAGCCCGGCCGGCAACATTAAGAAGTCGTCGCCCGCCGGCGACTATCTCGGCGAGCGCCAGGTGCTGCAGCGCGACTTCAACTCCTACGGGTCGCGCCGCGGCAACCACGAAGTCATGATGCGCGGCACATTCGCCAACATTCGCATCAAGAACGAGATGCTGGACGGGGTCGAAGGCGGCTGGACAAAGTATCAGCCCGGCGGCGAACAGATGCCGATCTACGACGCGGCGATGCGCTACAAGAAGGCGGGCGTGCCGCTGGTGGTGTTCGGTGGCAAGGAATACGGCATGGGTTCGTCCCGTGACTGGGCCGCGAAGGGCACCGCCCTGCTGGGCATCAAGGCCGTTATCGTCGAGAGCTTCGAACGTATTCATCGCTCGAACCTGGTGGGGATGGGCGTGCTCCCGCTGACCTTCAAGGACGGCGCGACCCGACACAGCCTCAATCTCGTCGGGGACGAAACGATCGATATCATGGGCCTGCATGAGCTGCGGGCCGGCATGGACCTCAGAATGGTCATCCACCGGGCTTCCGGCGCGGTGGACGAGGTGTTGGTCAAGTGCCGCGTCGATACCGCCGACGAGGTGGAATATTACAAGAATGGCGGCATCCTGCAGTATGTGCTGCGGGAGATGGCCCGCGCGGCATAGCGCGCCCGGCCGTCCGCTTGCGGCGAGGTCTGCCCGTCTGGCTCCGTGCGGGGCCAGATGCAGACCTGGGCCACCTGCCGCTCAGCCTCGATCTGCGGGCGGTCAGCATCGCCGAGGGTGTGCGGGCCGCGTTGGCCGTGGCAGTCGTGGTCACGGCCGCGGAGTGGTTCCACATTCCTGCGCTGGCGGCCGTCAGCCTGGGGTCGCTCCTTACCTGCCTGTGCGATCCCGGGGGACCCATCCGGCGACGCCTACCGGCCCTGTTCACCTTCACCCTGCTCGGTTCGGCGGCCTTCTTCGTCTTCAGCCTGCTCCGGGCAGCGGGCGTGTTGCCGGGAGCCCTTGGCGGGGCGGCCTGGGTGTTCTGCGCCATGTTCGCCCGCGCCTGGGGACCGGTCGCCATGCAGGTGGGCAACCTGCTGACGGTCGTGGCCATCCTCGCGCTGGATCACGGCGAGGACTTGCAGACGGCGGCGCTGCTCTCCGCGTTGTTCGCGGCGGGCGCGCTCTGGGCGCTTCTGCTGAGCCTGGTGATCTGGCGGCTGCATCCGTTCCGCCCGGCGCGCCTGGCGGCCGCAGACGTCTATGACCGCATCGCCGTCTTGGCCGCCGACCTCTCGGAACAGGTGGCCGGGGCCGCCGTGCCGGACTGGTCGGCCCATGCCCGGGCGCATCGCCGCTACGTGCGCGATGGGCTAGAGGCGGCGCGGGCCGAGCTGCTAGACATCCTGCGCAGCCGCGGACAGGGCGGCCCGCGCGGGAACGCGCTCGTCATCCAGGTCGAGGCAGCCGACCAGATCTTCGGCGCCGTGATCGCCGTCTCGGACATTCTCGAGCATGGCGGCGAAGAGGTGGCCATGGCCGCCCGCCCGATCCTGCCGGCGCTACGCTTGGTCTTGGCGGGCATCTCCGATGGGATCGTGACGGACCACGCCGAAGACGCCGGCCACCGGGCGATGTTCCTCCGGCTGTTCGCCGAGATCGAGCGGGCGGGGCAGACGGGCCCCCTCGCGGAGGTAGCCCACTCGCTGGTTTCGGTGTTGCGCGTCGCCGCCCTGATGACGACGCCGGAGGGGCGCAGCGTGGAAGGCGCGAGCGAGTCTGACCGGACGCCGGCGCTGACGCGGCTTACCGGGCCGCTCCGCGCCAATCTCCAGTGGAGTTCCGCCTCGTTGCGCCATGCGGTGCGGGCGACGGCGGTCGCGTTGCCGGCTCTGCTGATCACGCTGCCGGTCGGCGCCGTCTACGCGCACTGGCTGACGATCACGCTGATCCTGACGCTGCAACCCTTCTTCGCGCTCACCTGGCAGCGGGCGCTCGAGCGTGTGGGCGGCACCGTCCTGGGCGGACTGGTCGCGGCGTGCCTTTCGATTTTCGTGCACAGCCCGGCGCTCATTGCGGCCTGCCTTTTTCCGCTCGCGGTCATTGCATTCGCGATCCGGCGCGTGAGCTTCGGCTTGTTCATGGCCGCACTCACCCCGCTGATCGTGCTGCTCTCCGAACTCGGGCAGCCCGGCACCGGCGAGGTCGCGATCGCGCTGTATCGGGCCGGCTACACGCTGGCGGGCGGCGCGATGGCCGTGGCTGGCGGGCTGCTGCTCTGGCCGAGTTGGGAGCCCGCGCGGGTACAGGGCGACCTGCTGGGCGCGATCCGGGCCCACGGGGCCTATGCCGAGGCCGAACTCGCCGCCCTGATCGGCAAGGCGCCGCCCGGTTCGGCGGAAACCGCGCGGCGTGGCGCGGGGTTGGCCAGCAACAATCTGGAGACGACGCTGTCACGCGCGCTGCAGGAGCCCGGCCATGCCTCCGACCGCGAGTTGCAGGTTGCGATGGTGGCCGACGCGGCGTTGCGGCGAATCGCGGGGCGGCTGGCGGCACTGCAGCACGCGCCGGGATTGGCCGGGTCGGCGGAGATGGACAGGTGGCGCGAGTGGTTGACGGCGTCTTTCGCGGCGCTGGCCTCCGGCTCCGCCCTGCCGGGCGGCATGCCCGCCGACCCCGACAACGGCCCGCTCGGCCGCATCGCGCGCCAGCTCGTCCTGATCGACGGCGCCCTACGGCCGGGGTCGGACAGCGAGTCCGCCCGGCAAGAACCGCGTCACGAGGAGGGCGGCACCGCCGAGCCCGGCCATGAGCAGGAACACGCCGCCGCCCGCCGAGGCATAGAACTGGCCGACGACCCAGATCATGATGCCGGTCGGCGCCGAGAAGCCGATCGCGGCTAGGATCGTTTGGGCGAAGGCGGCCCGCGGGGGCGGCAGCGTGCGCAGAACCAGCATGTTGGAGAGATGCTGGCAGGCGAAGGTGGCGGCATGTAGCAACTGGATCGCAGCCAGGAGCGGCACGGCGGTCGTCACCGCCGTCAGGCTCCAGCGCAGGAGGCACGCGCTGGCGGCAATTCCGGTCAACCGCGCCGGTCCGAGCCAATCGACCAGCCGCGCGCCCCAGACGAACAGCGCCACTTCGGCGACGATCCCTTCCGCGATGAGCAATCCGATCGTCGCGTCGCTGATCCCCGCCGCACGCCAATGCAGGCTCGCGAACGCATAGTAGGCCGCGTGCGACCCCTGGGTGAGAGCGGTGGCGGCCAGGGCGGCCCGGAACGCCCGCCCGAGCGGGGCGACAGCGAGCCGGCGCGCCGCGATGGTGGGAGGCCGCGGTATGGCAGCGGTGAGCCCCGCCGCTGCCCCGTAACCGGCCGCGAGCAGCCAGGGCACGACCGCCGTCCCGAACCGGCCGAGCAGCGCGCCGGCGCCGGCGGTTGCGAGCATGTAGGAAACCGAGCCCCAGGCCCGCGTGCGGCCGTAATCGAGCCGGCCTGCCGCGGAAAAGGCCAGGGTCACGGCATCGCACAGCGGTGCCAGTGCCGCGGCCGCGACCCCTCCCCCCACGACCAGCACGGCGATGGCGGCGGCTCCACGGGTCGGCGCCAGCAGCGCTGCCGAGATCGCGGCAACGCTTGCGGCCGCGGCCAGCGAAGCGCGGTGCCGGCCGAGCCGGTCCGCGGTCCAACCCCAGACCGGCACCGCGGCGACCCGGGCCAGTGAGGCGACACCCAGCACGGTGCCGATCAGGGCGGCATCGAGGCCCCGATCGGCGAGCCACAGCGGCAAGTACGCCGTCAGGATCGCCCCGGCGGCAAAAAAGCACGCCAGGAACAAGCCGACGCGCGTGCTGTCGGACGGGCGGCCGATCGGCACGCGGCAGCGGCTTTAGGCGGCGGTCGCGCTGACCGCTTGTGCCGCGTCGCGGATGCGTTGTGCCATCGACGCGATCCCGCTGCCGCGGTTGGACGACAGGTTGGCGAGCAGCCCCATGTCCTTCAGGAATTCGGGCGGCGTGGCCAGCACCTCGGCCGGCGTTCGGCCCGAGTAGACGCGCAGCAGCAGCGCCACCAGGCCAGACACGATGGCCGCGTCGGAGCCTCCGGCCAGGAACATGCGGCCATCGCGCACGACCGCCTCCATCCACACCTTGCTCTGGCAGCCCGGCACGCGATGCGCGTCGTCCTGCCAATCGGCCGGAAAGGGCGGCAATTTGCGGCCGAGGTCGATGATGAACCCGTAACGATCCATCCAATCGTCGAACAGGTCGAGATCGGCTTCGATGGCGGCGACGGCTTCGGCGGCGGTCGGCTCGACCGGCGCGACGAACGGATCTGTTTGCATGTCCCGGATGTGCTGGCCAACAACCGAGAGGTCAAGGCACGGCGAGCCGCAACGGGCGCCGGCACGAAAAAACCCGCCGACCTCACGGTGGCGGGTTTGATCGAATGGCGGGCCGAAAGGCCCGCCAGCGGGATTACATGCCGTTCTGGGTGGTTCCGTTCATCGTGTCGGAACCGTTCATCGGCATGCTGGAGGACGAGCCGTTCATCCCGGACGAGCGGTTCATCGCGCGGCCCGAGTTGTTGGTCAGCTTGTACTCGTAGCTGCAAGCGCCGCGCTTGACGGTCACATCGGCCATGTTGCCGTTGACGTTACCCGACAGATTGCGGCCCGTGACGGTGCCGTCCTCGCCGATGGTGCCGCGCATGCCGGCGATCATGATCGTGTTGCCACGAACGCGGGCGCTCTGCATGCCACGTGGGTTACGGCACGACGAGCTGCCGGTCGCCATGCCCTGGCCACGATAGGTGCCGGCCATCGGCGCCATCGTGGTCGGCTGGGTCATCGGGGCCGGCGCCGGCTCCGGCGCGGCTGCCATCGGGGGCGGCGGCGGCGGGTTGTTGGCGCAGCCGACGACGGTGCCGGCGAGCAACAGAACGCTTGCGATCTTAAGACGCATACAAATTCTCCTCATGTGAATCCGAGTACAAGCGGAACATGACAGGAGACGCGCGGGTCGGCTACAGGATGAACCGCGACAGATCACTTTTAGCGGCAAGTGGTGCAACACGGTCATTCACATATCCGGCATCGACCGTGATCGCGTCTCCATTTCGATCTGTGGCAGTGAAACTGATCTCTTCCAACAGCCTCTCCATCACAGTCGCCAGGCGCCGCGCGCCGATGTTTTCGACCCGGTCGTTGATGTCGGCCGCCAGATCCGCCAGCGCGTCGACCGCATCGTCGGCGAACTCCAGAGACACGCCTTCCGTCCCCATCAGCGCCGAATACTGCTTGAGCAAGCTGTGCTCCGGCTCCGTCAGAATCCGCCGCAGATCGTCTCTCGACAGCGGCGCGAGCTCGACGCGGATAGGCAGGCGCCCCTGCAACTCCGGCAGCAGATCCGCCGGCTTGGCGAGGTGGAACGCGCCCGATGCGATGAACAGGACGTGGTCGGTCTTGACCGGGCCGTATTTGGTGCTGACGGTCGTGCCCTCGATCAGCGGCAGCAGGTCGCGCTGCACACCTTCGCGCGACACGTCGCCGCCACGGAACCCGCCCTCGCTCGAACGGGCGCAGACCTTGTCGATCTCGTCGATGAACACGATGCCGTTCTGCTCGGCATGCTCGACCGCATCTTTGGTCAGCGCGTCCGTGTCGAGCAGCTTGTCGCTCTCCTCCCGCGTGAGCGCCACGCGGGCGGCGGAGACGGTCATGCGCCGCTTCTGCGTGCGGCCGCCGAACATGCCCTTCATCATATCGCCGAGATTGGCCATCTGACCCGGCTGCATGCCGGGCAACTCCATCGTCAGCGGCGCGGCATCGGCGACCGAAACCTCGACCTCCTTGTCCTCCAGCTCGCCACCGCGGAGCATCTTGCGGAACTTGTTGCGGGTGTCGGCCGAAGCCCCCTCGCCCACCAGCGCGGTGATCAGCCGGTCTTCGGCGTGCTGTTCGGCCTTTGCCTGCACGTCCTTGCGGCCAGCGTCGCGCAGCATCGTGATGCTCGCTTCGACGAGGTCGCGCACGATGCTGTCCACGTCGCGCCCGACATAGCCCACTTCGGTGAACTTGGTAGCTTCGATCTTGATGAACGGCGCCTGCGCGAGCCTCGCCAGGCGGCGGGCGATCTCCGTCTTGCCGCAGCCGGTCGGGCCGATCATCAGGATGTTCTTCGGCACGACTTCCTCGCGCATCCCGTCCGGCAGCTGCTGCCGGCGCCACCGGTTGCGAAGCGCGATGGCAACGGCGCGCTTGGCGTCGCCTTGCCCCACGATGAAGCGATCGAGTTCGCCCACGATCTCGCGGGGCGAGTAGGTTTTGACTTCCATTACAGCGATTCCACGATGACGGAATGATTGGTGTAGACACAGATGTCGCCGGCGATCCTCATCGCGCGACGGGCGATCTCCTCGGCCTCGAGCCCCTCGACCGTCATCAGGGCCCGGGCGGCTGCCAGGGCATAATTGCCGCCAGAGCCGATCGCGATCACGCCATCCTCCGGCTCGAGCACGTCGCCCTGCCCGGTCAGCGTGTAACTATGCTGCTTGTCGGCGACCGCCATCATCGCTTCCAGCCGCCGCAGGTAGCGGTCGGTGCGCCAGTCTTTCGCCAATTCGACGCAAGCGCGCTCGAGTTGCCCCGGATAGCGCTCGAGCTTGGCTTCGAGCCGCTCGAGCAGCGTGAAGGCGTCCGCCGTAGCGCCCGCGAAACCGGCGAGCACGGAACCGTCCGCGCCGATGCGGCGGACCTTGCGCGCATTGCCCTTGATGACGGTCTGCCCGAGCGTGACCTGGCCGTCGCCGGCCATTGCAACGGCGCGGCCCTTGCGAACCGACAGGATGGTCGTTCCGTGCCAGCCGACGAGATCATTGGATTTGGTTTCTTGCATGGTGACGCCTACGTGGGGCACGGGCGGCCATTGCACAAGATATAGGCAGAGTTGCCAGCCCATGGCTTGACCCGGCGCCGCTCCCTTCGCACATACGAGATGTTGCACCTTTCAGGGACGGCCCGGCTGACTTCCGACACCCCTCTCCACTGCACTTGTTTCGCGGTCCGCCGGGCGGCGCGGCACGTCAGCCAAATCTATGACGGCCATCTTGCGCCAACCGGGCTGCGGACCACGCAGTATTCCCTGCTGAACGTGCTGGCCGGCGACGGCCCGCGCAGCCTGGTCGCGATTGCCAAGCGGATGGGCATGGATCGCACGACCCTCGGGCGCAATCTCCGGCCGTTGGAGCGGGAGGGGCTCGTGTCGATCGACGTCGATCCGCAAGATCGGCGCGGCCGGGCGCTGGCGATCACGGCGCAGGGCCGGGCCAAGCTGGCGGAAGCGCGCGCGTGCTGGGCAGCGGCGCAAGCGGCGTTCGAAGCGCGCTACGGCAAGGCCGAGACGCGTGACCTGCACATGACCTTGGACGCCGTCGCAAAGTTGGATTTCGGGCAGCACCGCTAGAGGTCGGGGGCGACCCCATCCAGCCAGGGATGTGCGCGGTGGCCGGGGTTTTCGAGCCGCTGGCGGATCAAACGTGCAAGTGGCCGGAGGTTGAGCGTTTCGGCGGCTTCGAGCCCGGCGCGGAACGATGCTCGGGCCGCCTCCATGCCGCCCCGCCGCCAGTGGATTTCGCCGCGTAGCCCGGCGGCGTAGGCGCTGGCGCCGGGCTCCCGGATTGCGGCGGCGAGCGCGGCCGCCCGGCCCGCCACATCCGTCGCCTCGTCCAGGTTGCCGCTGAGCAGGTGCGCCTCGGCCAGGATGGCCAGCCGGAGCGGCTGCAGCGCGAGGAAGCCCATCCGCTCGGCATCGTCGACGGCGGTTCGCGCCATCTCGACACCCCGCGCCAATTGCCCCGATTCGGCATACGCCAGCGCAAGGAACCCCGCTGCAACGGGCCGCAGAAGCCGCATATCGGTCGCGACGCACTCGGCATCGGCGGACTCGAGCGGACCGACGGCTTCCTGCGGCCGTGACGTCGAGAGCAACAGGACTCCGTGCGCGACATGGACGTAGATCCAAGCCTGCGGCCGGTTCAGCGAACGGGCCGCCGCCGTCGCGCTCTGCAGGGCCTGTTCAGCCGCGGGGAAGTCGCCGGTCAAAGCGTGTGCTCGGGCAACGTAGCCGAGCGAGGTGACCAGGAGGTCCCGGTCGAGCCCGTAGCGGCCGCTCCACGGCGCTTCCGGGCCGAGATGGGCGACGACGTCCCCGAGGGCCCGTATCGCGGCGCTGCAGCGGGCACTGGTGAGGTGGACCAGCGCCCTTTGGAATTGACTGCGCCGGACGAGATCGAGGTCGCCCCGCGCCTGGCCGAGCGCGCGCGCCGCCTCCGCCGCTGCCTCGGCCTGCTCGGGCCGGCCCGCCAGCCAGTAGCCGTGGCTCTGCAGGGCATAGCTCTGCCCGAGCTGCACCGGGTCGTCGTGCCGGGCGGCGAGTTCGGCGGCGCTGTGCAGATGCGGCAAGAGCTCCCGCACATGGCCCAGCCGGAACAGCGGCCACCGGGCCTGGATGTGCAAGTCGAGCTGCTGCTTTTCCTTCTCCGCCCCGTCCGGCAGCCGCTCGGCGGCCAGCAAGGCTTGGCGGAAGAAACGGGCCGATTCGGGATTGGCGTATCGATCGAGCGCCCGGATCCCGGCCTGTCGCGCATAGCGCACCGCCTTGCCCCAGGACTCCGCGCGGTGAGCGTGCTCGGCCAGAAGATCGACTGGCTCGTCGCCGCTCCGCTCCTCAAGCGCGGCCAGAACGGCCTGGTGCATGCGTGCGCGGGTGCGCCGCAGGATGCCGTCATAGGCGGTCTCGCGGAACAGCCCGTGGCGGAAGCCATACTGCCTCACGTCCCCGTCCGCGGCCCCGATCGACGACGGTCCGATCTCGACGAGGAAGCCGGCGCGGCATAGGCGAGCGACCGCGTCATCGAGTGTGCTCGAATCGAGGTTGGCGACCCGGCGCAGCAGATCGCTCCGCACGGAGGTGCCCACGACCGCGGCCGCCTGCAACACGTCCTTCTCGAGCGAGGGCAGCCGGTCGACACGGGCGTCGAGCAGGGCGCGGAGGCCGGCGGGGATCCGCAGCGCCTCGACGGGTCGATGGAGGCGGTAGCGCTCGCCCACGCGCTCGAGTTCGCCGCGTTCGGCCAGCGCTTCGAGGCACTCTTCGATGAAGAGCGGGTTGCCTTGCGTATGCTCCATGAGCAACCGTTCCAGCGCCGGTACGTCGGGGCCGTGCAACAGCAAGCGCGCTAGGAACGCGCTGGCGTCATGCCCGTCGAGCGCCGGCAGCCGGCAAGCAATCCAGTGGCGCGCGTCCGTGAAGACCGAGTCGGGCGGCCGCTCGGTCGCGATCGTCAGCAGGCGCAACCCGTCGTATCCGTCGCCGAGCCGTTGGATGCACTCGGCGCTTTCCGGGTCGAGCCAATGCGCATCTTCGACGACGAGCGCGCGCGGCCGCCGGCGGCTCGCCTCCTGGAGCGATTGGGCGCAGGCGGCGATGCTGCGGGTCCGGCGCTCGCGCGGCTCGAGCGCGCTCCAGCCCGGCAATGGCTGCAGGCCGAGCAACTCCGCCAGCCCCGGCACGATCCGCTCCTCCGCCTCGCTCTCCCGCAAGCCGACCGCGGCCAGGACCTTGTCTTGCCGGAGCAGCTGTCCGTCCTCGGGCGCGATCTGGAAGACTTGGCGCATCAAGTCGACGATCGTGCCATAGCTGGTTTGGCGATGCGGCACCGCCTCGGTGACCGACAAGGCCCAGCCGTCCGGGAGGCGTTCGGTAGTGAACTGGCTGACCAGGCGCGACTTGCCGAGGCCCGCTTCGGCGATGACCCGAACCGCGCGCGGATGCCCGGAAGCGGCCTCGTCGAGCGCGCCCTGCAACACCGTGAGCTCGGGGCCGCGTCCGACGAAGCTGCCGCTCGCTCCCTTGCGGGGTATGGCGCGAGCCCGGCGGACGGCCATGCCGAGCAGCTCGAACACCTCCATCTTCTCGGCCCATCCCTTGATCGCCACCGGGCCCAGCGAGCGCACGGTCGCCAGGCCGGCGATCTGCCCCAGCGTCGCGGGCGTGAGCACGATCTGATCGGGTGCGGCGATCTGCTCCATGCGCGAGGCGAAGTGAACCGCCTCGCCCGTGGCGCCGTAGTGCAGCGTGACATCGCCGGCCAGAGCGCGGACGACCACCTCGCCCGATCCGATGCCGATCCGCACATTGATCTTGCCTTGCAGCCTGTCCTGCACACCGGAGCGCATTTCGAGCGCCGCGCGGCAGGCGTTCGCCGCGTGATCTTCGATCGCGACCGGTGCGCCGAACAGCGCCATGATGCCGTCGCCAAGGATCTGGTTGACGACCCCGCCATGCGCGCGAACCGCGGCACTCATCTCGCGCACGATTTCGGTCAAGATGTCACCGGCCTGTTCGGGATCGCGAGAGGCAACCAGATCGATCGAGCTCTTGATGTCGGCGAAGAGCACGGTAACGATCTTGCGTTCGGTGCGCATGGACGGAGCACGCGCGGAACTGCCGACGCGCGACCCGCAGGCAGGGCAAAACCTCGCGCCGTCAGGAAGAGCGGCTCCGCAAAGCTTGCAGCTGCGCATGACGATCCTTCAGCGACACCACCTCTTGGAGGTCGTGGGCGTCATCATGCTGTCGCAGCCCTACTCTGGAAAAGCAACCCGGCGGAGACTTGGGAACGGCTCGCCGCGGGGCGCAACCCGGCAATCGAGCCGATTTGAACGGCAAGTTGGTTGGGGCGGAAGGATTCGAACCTTCGGATGGCGGATTCAAAGTCCGCTGCCTTACCGCTTGGCGACGCCCCAAACGCGCCGCTCACATAGCGCTATTTCCAGCCGGATGTAAGTCAGCCGAGCGCCCCGCTCCAGCTCCACCAGCCCGGCGGCGGAGGCGACACTGCCTCGGCCTCTGCGGCGGTCTCGAACAACCCGAAACATGTGGCGCCCGAGCCGCTCATCCGGCCGAGGCGGCAGCCGGGCTGCGCCCGCAGCCAAGTCAGCGCGTCTCCGATCAGCGGGCAGAGGCGGATCGCGGGAGCCTCCAGGTCGTTGGTCAGGCGCGCCAGGTCGGCCGCCATCTCCGCCCCGTGCGCCCATCGCGCGGGGAGGACTGCAGGCGCCGAGTAGACGGCCTCGCGGGCCCGGAAAATGTCCGCCGTCGCGACGGGCACGCCCGGGTTGACGAGCACCATCCCGCAGGGCGGCAGGACGGGCGCCGTCCCGATCAGCTCGCCGATCCCGCCCATCCGCGCCGGCGTGCTGAGCAGGCACACCGGCACGTCTGCGCCCAGCTCCAATGCGATACCCGCCAGGCGCGGCGCCGGCAGGCCTAGGCCCCAAAACCGATCGAGCAGTCGGAGCGCGGCCGCCGCGTCGGCGGAGCCGCCGCCGATTCCGCTCGCCACGGGCAATTGCTTGTCGAGCGTCAGAGCCGCGCCGACCCGCGCTCCCGCCGCGTCGCGCAACGCCCGGGCGGCCCGGAGAACGAGGTTGTCATACCCACCCAGCGCAGCGCCGAACGGCCCGGTGATCTCGAGCGCCAAGTCGTCGGCCTCCCCGACGCAGAGCGTGTCGGCGACGGCAGGGAATACGGCCAGGCTGTCCAGCAGGTGATAGCCGTCGGGGCGGCGGCCCAGCACATGCAGGAAGAGATTGACCTTGGCGCGGGCGTGCTCCGTGCGCTCCATCGCGATCAGTTGGAGGTGGGGACGGGCGCGGCGACCGGCGCCGGGGTGACGGGCAGGGACGCCAGTTTCTCCTGCAGGTGCTTGGCTTCCTCCGGATCCGGTTTCAGGTTCAGCGCGCGGCGCCACTGGAACTCGGCCTCCCGCATGCGTCCCGCCGCGGCAAGCGCGTCGCCGAGATGGCCATTGATGGTCGGGTCCTCCGTCTCGAGTTCGACGGCGCGGTCCAACTGCCGGATCGCACCCTCGACGTCGCCCTGCCGCAGCAGGAGCCAGCCGAAACTGTCGATGAAAGCGCCCTCGTTCGGCCGGACGGCCATGGCGCGCTCGAGCATGCCATGCGCTTCGTCAAGGTGTTCGCCGCGCTCGGTCCAGGCGTAGGCGAGGTAATTCAAGACGCTCGGTTGGTCCGGCGCCAACTCGAGAGCGTATTTGAGGTCGGCCTCGGCCTTGGCCCAATTCCCCGCCCGCTCGAGAGCGATGCCGCGGGCGTAGAAGAGCGGCCAATTGGCGCGGCTCGGCGTTCCCAGCTTGCCGATCGCTTCACCATAGGCGGCGGCGGCTTCGGTGAAGCGCTCTTTGCGGCGGAGCACGTCACCCAACTGCGCCAACGGCTCCGGACGGTCCGGATGCTCGCGCGACAGCTTTTCGAGCAGACTGATCGAGGCCTCGGTGCGGCCCGTGTCATCGAGCAGCGCGGCGCGGCGGAGCTCCACCAGCGGGGCGAGCGGATCGTCCGCAGCGACCTCGGCCAGGCTCGCCAGCGCGTCTTCCGGACGCTTGGCCGCCGATTCCATGTCCGACAGGATGATGCGGGCGGCGGTCAGGTTGGGCCGCAGCTCGAGCGCGAGGCGCAGCAGCGCTTCCGCCGATTCCGTGCTCTGCTGGCGCAGCGATGCGGCCATCGCGAGATAAGCCTCGGCGATCCCATCCGTCGGGCCCGCGATGGCTCGGCGGGCGACGTCGGCTTGCAGCCCTTGCCGTGAGAGGGCGAACTCGCCGTCGGCGTTGGCCAAGTCGCCGATGGTCCGTTGGGCCTGCGGCAGGTCGCCCTGCCGGGCCTGCCAACTCGCGACGATCACGGCCAGGCGCAGATTGACCTGGCCGTAATCGGCCTCGGCGATCCGGTAGAAACGCGCAGCCGCCTCGGCCCGGCCTGCGAGATCGGCGATCATGGCGGCGTGCAGCGCATAGACGCCGCGGAAGCTGGTGCCATCGGCCAGGGGCGCCAACGCCGCCAGCGCGGCGTCCGGGTGTTTGAGGCCGAGATCCGACCAGGCAACCAGGAGCGGCTGAAGCACTTGCGTGATGGGTTGATCGGGCCGGAGTGCGGCGAAACGGCTCCGCGCGCTCGCCCAGCTCCCGCTCTTGGCGTCGCGGTCGGCGAGCACGAGTTGGCCGAGCGGGTTGTCCGGCACCGCCGCGGCCAGGCGAGAGGCCTCCGGCTGCCCTGAGAGCAGCGCGGCCAGAAATGCCTGGGACCTGAGCTCGGGCACAGTCGGGTCATCGCGCAGCGCCTGCTCCAACTCGCGCGCCGCGACTGGGAAGTCGTGGGTGCGGGCTGCGAAATGCCCAGCCAAATAGGCGCCGAACGCACCGCTCATGCGCGCTTCGGTGCTGGAGGGGGTGGTTTCGCCGGCAGCAACCGTCAGTAGCGCGGTCGCAACCAGGAGGGGCAGCCGTCCTCGTCGCATATCGATCACGCTACATCCCACCCGGGTAGTTGGGTCCGCCGCCGCCTTCGGGCGCGGCCCAGTCGATGTTCTGCGACGGGTCCTTGATGTCGCAGGTTTTGCAGTGGACGCAGTTCTGGGCGTTGATCTGCAGCTTGGGGTCGCCGTTTTCCACGCCGACGGCCTCGTAGACTCCGGCCGGGCAATAGCGGCTTTCCGGGCTGCGGAACTTCTCCCAATTGATCGGCTCCCACCGCGCCGGGTCACGCAGGCGGAGATGGACCGGCTGATCCTCCGTATGGTTCGTGTTGCTCACGAACACCGACGACAGCTTGTCGAAGGTCAGCTTGCCATCGGGCTTGGGGTAGTTGATCGGCGGCGCGTCGGCGGCCAGCGTCAACGTTTCGTTGTCGGCGTGCGGGTGGCTGAACGTCCAGGGCGCGCGGCCCCGCAGGACGTACGTGTCGGCTGCCGCGTAGGCGACCCCGCCGAACAGGCCGAACTTCGCAAAAGCCGGGCGGATGTTGCGGACGGCGCGCAACTCGTCGCGCAGCCAGCTGGTCTTGAACCGCTTGGTGTAGCCGGTCGGCTCGGCGGGCCGGCCACTCTCGAGCGCATCGGCCAGCGCGTCGGCGGCGAGCATGCCGGACTTCATGGCCGCATGCGTGCCCTTGATCTTGGGTACGTTCAGGAACCCGGCCGAGTCGCCGATGAGCGCGCCACCGGGGAACGTCAGCTTCGGCATCGACTGCCAGCCGCCTTCGCTCAGCGCCCGCGCGCCATAGGAAAGCCGGCGGCCACCCTCGAAGAACGGGCGCATGGCCGGGTGGGTCTTGAGCCGCTGCATCTCTTCGAACGGCGAGAGCCAGGGATTGCTGTAGTCGAGCCCGACGACGAAGCCGTATGAGATCAGGTTGTCGCCCCAGTGGTAGAGCCAGGAACCGCCATAGGTGTCCTTGGGCAGCGGCCAACCGATCGAGTGAATGATCAGCCCTTTCTGGTGCTGCTCGGCCGGGATCTCCCAAAGCTCCTTGACGCCGAGCGCATAGGTTTGCGGCTGCACCCCGCGGCGCAGGTCGTAATGGGCCATCAGCTGCTTGGAGAGGCTCCCGCGACAGCCCTCGCCGAACAGGGTGTAGGTCGCGCGCAGCTCCATGCCGGGCTGATAGTTCGGGCCGTGTTCGCCGGATTTCTCGACGCCCATGTCACCCGTTGCGATCCCGACGACCCGGTTGCCCTCGAACAGCAGTTCGGACGCTGCAAAGCCCGGATAGATCTCGATCCCGAGTTCCTCGGCCTGCCCTGCCAGCCAGCGGCACACGTCGCCGAGGCTGACGATGTAATTGCCGTGGTTGTGCATCTGCGGCGGCGTCGGCAACTGCCAGGCCCGGCGTTTGGTCAAATACAAGAACCGGTCTTCGCCTGCCTCCGTGGTGAGCGGCGCTCCCTTGTCGCGCCAATCGGGGATGAGCTCGTCGAGCGCGCGCGTCTCGATCACGGCGCCCGACAGGATGTGCGCGCCGACCTCGCCGCCCTTCTCGACGACGCAGACGGTGGCCTCTGGGGCACGCTGCTTCAGGCGGATCGCCGCTGCCAGGCCAGCCGGCCCCGCACCGACGACCACCACATCGAACTCCATCGACTCCCGCTCGGCCATGCGTCGCCTCCAATCGCTCTCTTACCTAGGACGATCCGGCGGTTGCGCCAAACCTCCGCTCCGCTCAAGTGTGGTGAATGATCGACGATCTGACAGCCCTGCGGCTGCAACGCGACTGGGGGGTCGACGAAGCGCTGGGCGAGCGGCCGGTCGACCGCTTCGCCGCCGCCACCCGCCCGGCGCTGCCGGCGGCCCCACGGCTTGCGCCGGCCGCCGCCACCGTCGGCTCGGGAGTACGGGCGCGAACGCTGGAAGAGCTGCACCGCGAGCTCGAGCAGTTCGAGGGTTGCCCGCTACGGGCGACGGCGACCCATACCGTGCGCCCGAGTGGCAGCCCCGCCGCGCCCGTCATGCTCATCGGCGACGCGCCGGGCAGCGACGACGACCGCTCGGGACAGGCATTCAGCGGCGAGGCCGGCGCGATGGTCGATGGGGTCCTGCGGAGCATCGGTCTGGATCGCAGCTCCGTGCTGCTGACGACGATGGTGCCGTGGCGGCCGCCTGGCAACCGGCCCGCATCGGAAACCGAGATCCAGGCTTGCCTGCCGTTTGTCCACCGGCTCATCGGGATCGTCCGCCCTCGGGTCGCCGTGCTGCTCGGCGCGGTGCCGGTCGCGGCGCTCACGGGACAGGCGGGCACCATCCGGCAGCTGCGCGGGCGCTGGATTGAATTGGCCCTCGCCAGCGAGCAGACGACGGTCGCGGGACTGCCAATGCTGCCACTCACCCAGTGGTTGCGCGATGCAACCACAAAACAACAGCTGTGGTCTGACCTTCTGCTTCTGCAAAACAGACTAGCAACGACCTGAAAGCGATTGATAATACTGATCGCAACCATGTGTGTTTGCATTTTGAGACGCCTAAGTGTAGGGCGGGGCCATGCAGAATTTGGGACGAACGCTTGGCCGTCTTGGGCCGGCGCGTGCGCTACTTGCCGCGTCAGCCATCCTCGCCGGTGCGGCTGCCCCGGCCGGCAGTGACCGGAGCGGCGACTTACCGGAAGATACCGCGCTTGCAATACCGCGCGTCAGTATAGGTGGCTCGCAGCGCGTGGCTCTGCCGCAGCCCCTGCCGCCCAGCGAGGCGGCGCGCATCAAGCGCATCTTCGCGCTGCAAGCAAAAAACGAGATCCCCGCCGCGCTCGCCGAATTGGCACAAGTCAGCGACACCCTGCTGCTCCCCGACATTCTGGCCGACCGCTATCTAAACGGCTTGGCCCGCCCGAGGCAGGCCGATCTGACGGCCTGGCTGGCCCAGTTCCGGGACCTTCCGGATGCGGCGGCCATCCACGCCCTGTTGGCCAAGGAAGCACCCTCGGTGGCGGCCGCGATGCCGATGCCGCCGGCCATCCCGGCTTTGCCCACCGTCAGCGCGGGCGACGATGTCGAGCCGTCCGAGCGGGTGTTCCCCCGCAACGCGCTACTCGACCGTGAGGTGCACGAGATCGCCCGGATCTCCTCGGCACGCGCGCTCAATCTGATCGGCCGCACCCGGGGGATCAGCAGGATCTACGGCGCGCAACTCAGGGCGGAGGTCGCACAGATCCTGTTCGGCCAAGGCGAGGACAGCGCGGCCCTCAAGATCGCCGTCGCCGCGGATCGGCAGGCGGAGGGCGACGTCGGGCTCGCCTCGTTCGTCGCAGGCTTGGCCGAATGGCGGATGGGACATCCGATTGCCGCCGAAGCCTGGTTCAAATCGGCCTTCGCGGCCCGCTACCTGCAACCCGGCCAGCGCGCCGGCGCGGCTTTCTGGGCGGCTCGTGCCCTCGAAGCCCAGGAGCGAACCAACGACCGAGATGCGTGGCTCCGGCGCGCATCCGAGAGCGGCCGCACCTTCTACGGCCTCTTGGCGCGGCGCACCCTGGGCGACACCGGCAGTCCCTACGGCGGCATCGACAATTTCACCCTCGGCGAGGCGGACGTCGATGCCATTGACGCGACGGACGCGGGACACCGCGCCTTCGCCTTGCTCCAAGTCGGGCAGAACACCCGCGCGGCGGCTGAACTGCAACTGCTATGGTCGCAGACGCGCGGCAAGGCCGGGTTTTCACGTTCGATCATGCTGGTAGCCCGCCAGGCCGGGCTCACCGCGCTCGCCGAGCAGTTTGCACAGCTGTTCGAACGAGCCCCGGTGCATCTGCCGGATCACCGGCTGCACCCCAAAGGTGGGTTCAAGACCGACCCGGCGCTGATCTACGCACTTGCCCGGCTGGAATCGAACTTCGATCCGCGCGCCGTGTCGCCCGCGGGCGCGCGCGGGATCATGCAGCTGATGCCGAGCACCGTGGACTTCATCACTGGCAAGAGCGTTTCTCCCAAGTTGCACGACCCGTCCGTCAGCCTCGAGATCGGGCAGCGTTACCTCCTGATGCTCGCGCAATACGACCTCGTGGGCGGCGATCTCATCCGCCTGCTCGCCAGCTACAATTCGGGGCCCGGCAGCGTGGGCAAATGGATCGGCAGCATCCGTCATAACGGCGACCCGCTGCTTTTCATCGAGAGCGTGCCGAACGAGGAGACGCGCGGATACATTCCGCGGGCGCTGGCCTACACCTGGCTCTATGCCGCGGAGCTGGGCCTGCCGTCGCCGAGCTTGGATGATCTCGCCGCCGGGTCGTGGCCCCGCTTCCGCGAGGGCCCAAAATCCGTCATCGCCCGCCTGCCCTGACCTTGCGGCACCGGTCGCGGCGTCCGACCTTGGTGCTGAGGAGTGTCCATGTCCCGCATCGATGAAACGCGCGCCTTCGTTCCGGTCGCCATCGCCGTCCTGACGGTGTCGGACACGCGAACGGTCGCCAACGACACGTCCGGCGATACCCTCGTTCAACGGATCGAAGCGGCAGGCCATGCCGTCGCGGATCGGGGCATCGTGCGTGACGATCCCGAGCAGATCGAGGCTCGCCTGCGCCACTGGATCGCCGACCCGGCCGTCGACGTCGTCATCACCACCGGCGGGACCGGAATCACCGGGAGGGACGTGACGCCGGAGGCGTTCGACCGCGTGCTGGAGAAGCGAATCGAGGGCTTTGGCGAGTTGTTTCGGATGCTGAGCTACAAGACGATCGGCACGTCCACCATGCAGTCCCGCGCCCTCGCCGGTGTCGCCGGCGGAACCTACCTCTTTGCCCTGCCTGGCAGCACCGGGGCGGTCAAGGATGCATGGGACGGCATTCTCGTCTCGCAGCTCGATATCCGCCACAGGCCCTGTAACCTGGTGGAGCTGATGCCACGGCTGCAGGAGCACCTCCGCGCCGCCGAGTAGTCTGTTCGTATTTCGTTCTTGACCGGCACGGCACGGCGCGGCATCGTGCCACCGGGAACGATTGAGGAACAGCTGCATGCCCGATGGTGCTCAGCTCACGCGGGAGCTCGATGGAGAGGCGCTCTTCGCGCTGACCCGGTCGGATCAATTCGAACCGGCGCCCGAAGGCGTGTTGCGCAGCCTGCGGCAGCCCGGCCGCGGCGCCGTGACCAACCCGGCGCTTCGCTACGAGACCACCCACACCGAGGCCGTCGAGGATGGCTGGTCCGCGCAGACCGGCGCGGAAACGCCCCCTCCTCTGCAGACGACCTTGCATCGGGATCGTTCGAAAGCTGCGATCTCGTGGAACGACAGCCCTGATCTCGGATTCGACCGCTCGGTCAACCCCTACCGCGGGTGCGAGCACGGCTGCATCTATTGCTACGCCCGTCCGAGTCACGCCTATCTCGGTTACTCGCCCGGCCTCGATTTCGAGACCGAGCTTGTCTACAAGCCCGAGGTTGCAAGCCTGCTCGAGCGTGAGTTGTCTCGCCCCGGCTATCGGCCCGGCACGCTGGTGCTCGGCTCGAACACCGACCCTTACCAGCCCGTGGAGCGCACCCTGCGGTTGACGCGTTCGGTCCTGGAGGTTCTGGAGCGTTTCGGACACCCCGTCTCGATCGTGACGAAATCGGCTACCGTCTGCGGTGACATCGACATCCTGCGACGGATGGCGGGTCGCGGCCTCGTCCGTGTGCACCTGTCGGTCACGACGCTGGAGGGCACCCTTGCCCGCCGCATGGAGCCGCGCGCCGCCGCGCCCGCCCTTCGGTTGCGCGCGATTGCCGAGTTGGCCGAGGCCGGGATACCCGTTGGCGTGCTCGCGGCGCCGATGATCCCCGGGCTGAACGACGCCGAACTCGAGACGATCGTCGCGGCGGCTCACAAGGCGGGCGCCACCGCAGCCAACTACGTACTCCTGCGCCTCCCGCTCGAGCTTCGCGACCTGTTCACCGCCTGGCTCCACGAGCATATGCCAGACCGCGCCCGCCGGATTCTTGCACTGATCCGCGAGACCCGGGCGGGTGCGCTCAACGACAGCCAGTTCCACGATCGATTCCGCGGCACCGGCCCGTATGCCGACCTTCTGCGCCAGCGTTTTGCCCGCATTTGCAGGCAGTGCGGGCTTGGCGACCGTCAGCCGCTCGAAACGGCCCATTTCAGCGTTCCCTCAGGCAC
>JAVVHH010000034.1:0-29539 GCA_032249615.1 Acetobacteraceae bacterium | reverse complement strand
GAAGAAGCGGTTGAGCGTCGGGTTGTCTACGCTGAAGCCGCCCCAGAGCAAGGTCACGATGCTGTCGCCGACATAGGGGATCGCGGAGAACAGGTTGGTGATGACCGTCGCGCCCCAGTAGGACATCTGGCCCCAGGGCAGGACGTAACCCATGAACGCGGTGGCCATCATCAGCAGGAAGATGACCACGCCCAGCATGAACAGGATCTCGCGGGGCGCTTTATACGATCCGTAATATAAGTTCCGGAAGATGTGCACGTAGACCACGATGAAGAACATCGAGGCGCCATTGGCGTGCGCGTAGCGCAGCAGCCAGCCGTAGTTCACGTCACGCATGATGCGCTCGACGCTGTCGAAAGCGAGCCCGGTGTTGGCGGCGTAGTTCATCGCCAGAAACACGCCGGTGGCGATCATAATGACCAGGTTCACCGCAGCGAGCGCGCCGAAATTCCAGAAGTAGTTGAAATTCTTCGGCGTCGGGAACGTCCCGTATTCCTTCTGCATCATCGAGAACAGCGGAAGGCGGGTGTCGATCCAGTTGATCACCGGATTCTGGTAGGTGCTCTTGTGAAGGCCAGCCATGGTCGTTGCTCCTCAGCCGATCTTGATCTTGGTGTCGCTCGTAAACGCGTAAGGAGGCAGCACCAGGTTTTTTGGCGCCGGCCCGAGACGGATGCGGCCTGCCGTATCGTATTGGCTGCCGTGGCACGGGCAGAACCAGCCGCCGAACTCGCCCCGCGGGTCCGTCGGCTTGTTGCCGAGCGGCACGCAACCAAGATGGGTGCAGATGCCGATGACGATCAGCCACTGCTCATGCCCGGCCTTGACGCGCTCGGCGTCCGTCGCCGGGTCCTTCATCGCACTCAGCGGGGTGTTCTTGGCCTCTTCGATCTCCTTGGGCGTGCGGTGACGCAGGAAGATCGGCTTGCCGCGCCAGACGATTGTGATCCCCTGCCCTTCAACGACGGGCGACAGATCGGCGTCGACGCTGGACAGCGCGAGCACGTCGCGCGCCGGGTTCATGCTGTCGATGAACGGCCAGACCATCGCGCCCGCGCCGATCACGACGGCGCTGCCGGTCAGTAACTTGAGGAAGTCCCGCTTGGTGACGTCCTGGTTGCCGACGGTGGTGATTGCCTCACGCACGTTCGCGGCGTCGATCGCAGCTTCAGTCATGCCCGTCCTTGTCCCCAACACCGGCGAAATGCGCCGCAGCCACCCGGCCCAACATTCGCGTCCCTATACGGGCGCCTGCTGGCCCCTGCAACTCGCGCGAGCCTCGTTCTATGCTGCGCTGGGAGATTGGAGTGAATCACCATGTCGCAAGCCACGGAACTTTTGCCGGCGCCACATTTGGCGCTGAAAGATGCGGCGCGCGCTTGGTTCGAACATTTGCGCGACGAGATTTGCGCCCGGTGCGAGGCGATCGAGGCGGAAAGCGCTCTGCCGCTGGGGGACCGGGCCGCCGGAACCTTCACCCGCCGCGAGTGGCAGCGCCCGACCGAGTCCGGGGAGGCCGGTGGAGGCGGCGTCACCAGCGTGATGAAGGGGCGGGTGTTCGAGAAGGTCGGCGTCAACGTCTCGACCGTATGGGGCGAGTTCAGCCCGGAGTTCCGCCGCTCAATCCCCGGCGCCGAGGAGGACCCGCGCTTCTGGGCGTCCGGCATCAGCTTCGTGGCGCACCCGCAGAGCCCACGCGTGCCCGCCGCTCACATGAATACCCGCATGCTCGTCACCACGCGCGGCTGGTTCGGCGGCGGCGGCGACCTGACGCCGATGGGGACCGATGCGGCCGAGATCGCCGAAGACACCGCGACATTCCATGCCGCCTTCAAGGCGGCGTGCGATGCCCACGACCCCGACTACTACCCGCGCTTCAAGCAGTGGTGCGACGAGTATTTCTACCTGCCCCATCGTGGCGAGACCCGCGGCGTGGGCGGGATCTTCTACGATCACCACTTCACCGGCGACGCCGCAGAGGATCTTGCCTTCACCCAGGACGTCGGCCGCGCCTTCAGCAACGGCTACATGGAGATTGTTCGCCGCCGCATGCGCGAGCCCTGGACGCCTGCCGAGAAAGACCACCAACTGCTGCGCCGCGGCCGATACGTCGAGTTCAACCTGCTGCACGACCGCGGCACCCTGTTCGGGCTCAAGACGGGCGGCAATGTGGAGGCGATCCTCATGAGCCTGCCGCCGGAAGTCCGCTGGCCCTAATTTCGCCGCCTCGCCGGCCCAGCGTGCCCACGTTCAACCCAGGAGTTGGTCCATGAGTCGCCTCCGCTATTGCGCCGCCTTGCTTGCCGCGCTCGCTCTCCCCTCGATCGGGGCTCTTGCGCAAACCCCCTCCGTCCCGTCCACGGCCCTGCCGTCCCGCACGCCGCCCACGCTGCCGCCCGCGGCCTCGCCGACGGTCCCTGCCCGCGTCGCGCCGGCTGTCGGCACCAGCCCCACTGTAAGCAGCCCTGCCGCCAGCAGCCCCGCCGCGACCCCCACAACGACGGCGGCGGGCCCGAAGATCGACATCAATGCGGCCAGCGAACAGGAGATCGCAACACTGCCAGGCATCGGCCCGGCCACCGCCAAGGCGATCGTCGCCGGACGTCCATGGGATGACCTGAACACGCTCGCGTCGAAGAAAATCATGGCGCAGCCCGTGTTCGAGCGGAACAAGGACCGTTTCGCCCTCGCCAACATCAACAAGTCGTCCGCGGCCGACATGGCCAAGACCCTACCGGGCATCGGCGACAAGACGGCGCCAAAAATCGTCAACGGCCGACCCTACACGGGACCGCAGGATCTCGTGACGAATATGTTTCTCACGCTGGGCATGTACAACAAGATCACGGACCTGTTCGCCTACTAACCGGACGGCCCCGGGGGGCTCAGCTGAGATTGCCCCGCCGGCGCCGCAGGATGGCCCGCAACGCCCGCGCGTCGAAGGCGCCGAAAACTTGCCCCGCGGCCGCATAAGCCGCGAGCCCTGAACCCACCAGCAAGGTCAACGCTCCCCAGCGCCAGCCGACCGTGAACTCGGCGCGTACGAAGACGTAGCGCTGCACGCCGATCAGCGTGATCGCCATCACCATCGCGGCCCCCGCCATGCGCGCGAGCCGGAATTGCAGGCGGCGGTCGATGACCAACTGGCCTCGCCGGCTCAACACCACCCCGAGCGCGATGACGTTGAAGATGGCCGACAGGCTGGTCGCCAGCGCTGGGCCCATGTGCCGGAGCGGCACCATGAACAGCAGGTTCATGAATAGGTTCAGCGCGATCGCGATGAACCCGATGCGAACGGGCGTCGACGTGTCGCCATTGGCGAAAAAGGCCGGGATCAGCACTTTGACGACGACGAAGGCTGGCAACCCGAACGCGTAGGCGGCCAAGGACTGCGCGCTGAGTTCCGCGGCCGCCTGCGTGAACGCGCCGCGCCCGAACAGCACGAGCATGATCGGCTCACCCCCGACCGCCAACGCCAGCGCCGCGGGCAACGTGAGAGCCAGGCTGACCTCGAGCGCGCGGCTCAGCGTGTGTCGCGCCTCCTCCGTCTGCCCCGATCGCGCCTGCCGCGACAGCAAAGGCAGCAGCGCGGTCCCGACCGCCGTGCCGATGACGCCCAGCGGCAGCTGATTGACCCGGTCTGCATAATACAAAAGGCTCGCCGAGCCCGGTGGCAACAGGCTGACGATGACCACGTCCACCGCCAGGTTGAGCTGCGTCACCCCCGCGCCGAGCAGGCCGGGTCCCATGCGCCGCAGCAAATGCCGCATCTGAGGCGTCATGCGCGGCCGTGGAATGTGCAGCCGCATGCCCGCCCGCCGCACGGCCCAGGCCAGCAGCGCCAGTTGCAGCACGCCGGAGATCGTCACACCCCACGCCAGCGAATGCCCCACCGTCGGCACGTAGGGGGTCAGCAGCAGCATCGCCCCGATGGAGACGCCGTTGAAGACGAGCGGCGCCGCCGCCGCCGCCGCGAACCGATCGAGCCCGTTCAGCACGGCAGATAGCAGCGCGGCCAGGCAGATCAACAGCACGTAGGGAAAGGTGATCCGCGCCAGCGCGACCGTCAGCTGCTCCTTGCCGGGCACGTCGGCGAAGCCCGGCGCCAACACCCGCATGATCTGCGGCATGAAGATCTCGCCGGCGACCGTCAGCAGCAGCAGCCAGAACGCCAGCACCGCGATGGTTTGTTCAGCGAAGTGACGCGCCGGCTCGGGGCCCTCCGTGGCATAGATGCCGGAGAATTCCGGCACGAAGGCCGCGTTGAACGCCCCCTCGCCAAACAGGCGACGGAACAGGTTCGGGACCCGCAGCGCGATGAAGAAGGCATCGGCCACCGGGCCGGTGCCGGCGAGCGCGGCGATCAGGATATCGCGGACGAACCCCATGATCCGGCTGGCCATGGTCCAGCCGCCGACGGTGACGATTCCACGCAGCATCTGTCGTCCCGCCTTCTATTCGTCGCGCAATGGCCGGGCGAGCAGCGCCGCCACGGCGCCCGCCACGGTCGATTGTCCCGCCAGGAGGTCGGCCACCGCCCGGCAAATCGGCAAGTCGACGCCCTCCGCCCGGGCCAGGAGCGCCGGGGCCGTCGCCACACCCTCCACTACGCCGGGCGCAGCGGCCAAGGCTTCGGCCAGCGTCGAACCGCGCCCGAGCGCTAGGCCGCATTGGTAGTTCCGGCTCGCCGGCCCCGTGCAGGTCAGCAGCAGGTCGCCGAGGCCCGACAACCCCGCTACGGTCTCTGCCCGCCCGCCAAGCGCGGCCGCCCCTCTCGTGAGCTCCGCAACACCGCGCGTAATCAGCGCCGCCCGCGCGTTGTCGCCGAGCCCGGCCCCGATCACCACGCCAGCGGCGATGGCCATCACGTTCTTGGCGGCGCCGCCAAATTGCGCGCCGACCGGGTCATCGTTGCCGTAGAGCCGGAACTGCGCGCTGGCGAGCGCCTGGATGACGGACGCGCGCAAAGCGGCATCGGTCGCCGCGACGATGGCGGCGGCCGGCAGCCCGGCGGCAATCTCGCCGGCAAAATTCGGGCCGCTGAGGACGGCGCCCGGGACGCCGGGATGGACCGCGTCCACTATCTCGAGCGGCAGCCGGCCCGTCTGCGCCTCGATCCCCTTGCCGCAGACGACGACGGGCGCGCGCGGCCTGAACCGGCCGAGCACCGCCCGCAGGTGCTGCACCGGGACCGAGAGCAGAATGAGATCGTGACCCCCCTCCGGCAGGATGGCGCTGGCGGTCAGCGATGGGTCGCGCACGCGGGCCGGGTCGCGGGCCCAGAGCGCGACGGTGGCGCCGGCCCGGTGCGCCTGCCGGGCCAGCGCGCATCCCCACGCCCCGGCGCCGACCACGGCGATACTACTCATCGGTGACGCGCAGCACGGCGCTGCCCGCATCGGGGCCACCGAGCCGGTGGGCGAGCGCGGCCAGGATGTCCTGGGCCGCAGCCTCGAACCCGTGCGGCGGGTTGCGGACGAGCAGGCCGCAGCCGTTCAGCACCGCGGGGTCGATTGGCCGGCGAAGCCAGAGTTCGGCGGCAACCACGTCGCGGAGCCCGGTCCACTGCACCGCCTCGAGAAATGTCGTGACCGGCGCCCGATGCTTGATCGGATACCAGGCGGCGTAGATGCCGTGGTTGAAACGGCCGGCGCCATCCTTCAGCGCCCCGATGACGCGCTCGAACTCGCCGGCCGCCTCGTACGGCGGATCGATCAGCACGAGCCCGCGGCGTTCGCGCGGCGGCAGCAGGGCGCGGACCGCTTCGTAGCCGTCGCGCCGGTGCACGCCGGCCTGGCTCTCGCCCCGGAAAAGCGCGCGCAAAGCTGCCGCATCGTCGGGGTGCAGTTCGCAGCAGCCGAGCCGGTCGGTCTCACGCAGCGCTTGGTAGATGAGGAGCGGCGAGCCCGGATAGATGAACTCGCCCGCTGCTCCGACCGCCGACACCGCCTCGACATAGCGCTGCAGCGGCGGCGGCGTGTCGTGCAGAAGGCGGGCAATGCCGTCCCGCCACTCGCCGGTGCGCGCCGCCCCGCCTCCGATGAGGTCGTACCGACCCACCCCGGCATGGGTGTCCAGCACGAAGAAAGGTGCGGGTTTGCGCTTCAGCGCGTCGAGCAACCACAGCAGCAGGGCGTGCTTTGCGCAGTCGGCGAAATTACCCGCGTGGAAGGCGTGCCGATAGTTCACGCCGTCAGCTCGGCCAGCGGCCAGCGCGGCCGCGGCTTGAAGCCGAGATCGTCGGCCAGGCCGAGGCGCAGCCGCTCGAGCACGGCCCAGGCGACCATGGTGGCGTTATCCGTGCAAAGCCGGATCGGCGGCGCCAGCAAGGATAGCCCGTGCCGCTCGGCCACCGCCGCCAATGCCGCCCTGACGGTCCCGTTGGCCGCCACGCCGCCCGACACGACCACCGACCGCGCGTCGGGCATCATCGCCAGCGCGTGGTCCGTCCGGTCCGCCAGCACTGTCGCCACCGCAGCCTGGAACTCCGCGGCGATATTGGCCGCGTCCCCTTTCGGCAAAGGTCCCGCGGGGTAGTTCTGCACCAGCTGCGCCACCGCCGTCTTCAGCCCGGAGAAGCTGAAATCGCAGCCCTGCCGGCCCAGCAACGGCCTTGGCAGCCGCACGACGCCGGGTTCGCCGTCAGTGGCCAAGCGCTCCACCTCCGGGCCGCCCGGCCATGGCAGGCCCAGCAATTTGCCGACCTTGTCGAAAGCCTCACCCACCGCATCGTCGATGGTGCTGCCGAGCAGGCGGTAGCGCCCCACCGCTTCGACCGCGACGCATTGGCAGTGCCCGCCCGACAGCAGCAGCAGCAAATAGGGAAAGCTCGCCCCGCCCGGCACGAGGCCCGGCAGACGGGGCGTCAGCGCGTGCGCCTCCAGGTGGTTGATCGCCACGAACGGCACGCCGGCCGCCAGCGCGATCCCCTTGGCGACGCCCGCGCCCACGATCAGCCCGCCAATCAGCCCGGGCCCGCAGCTCGCGCCGACCCCTGCCAACTCGCCCGCCGACACCCCCGCCCGCGCCAGAACTTCGCGCACGAGACCCGGCAAGGACGCCAGATGTGCCCGCGCCGCGATCTCCGGCACCACCCCGCCAAAACGACGATGCTCGTCGAGCTGGCTCAGCACGGCCTCGGCCAAGACCGTGCCGTCGGCCGCCAGCACGGCGGCGGCCGTTTCGTCGCAAGATGATTCCAGCCCGAGGACCGGCCCTGGCTGTTCCCGTCGCGGGGAACGGGCATGGGAGACGTGCATGTGGTGTCTTTTCCTCGACCCGGCGATCCCATAGAGCAATCCGATGCCCGACGCCCAGCCCATGACCATGCCACGCAGCGACACGCACGCCCGCCGTGGCCTGCCGCTCCGGGTGGGCACCCGCGGTTCGCCGCTGGCGCGGGTGCAAACCCGCATGTTCATCGGGCTGCTGGCCAAGTTCTGCCCGGTGCTGGCGCCGGGCTTCAACAACGACGAGGTGTTCCAGGAGCACATCATCCGCACCACGGGCGATGCAATACAGGACCGGGCATTGGCCGAAATCGGCGGCAAGGGCCTGTTCTCCAAGGAGATTCACGAAGCGCTCGCGGATCGCCGGATCGACTTCGCGGTCCATAGCCTGAAGGATCTCGAGACCGAGCTGCCGCCCGGGATCGTGCTGGCCTGCACGCTCCGACGCGAGGATGCGCGCGACGCGCTGATCCTCGGCCCAGCTGCCGCCGCCTCCGATCCGACCGAAGCCTTCGCCATGCTGCCCTCGAAGGCGGTCATCGGCACCACCTCGCTGCGGCGGCAGGCGCAGCTGCTGCATGCCCGGCCCGACCTCTCGATAACGCTCATGCGAGGCAACGTGCAGACCCGGATCGCGAAAGTGATGGCCGGCGACTGCGCCGCGAGCCTGCTGGCGGTGGCCGGCCTGCGTCGGCTGAACATCGACACGCCGTACGTTCCGATCGACCCGGAAGCCATGGTGCCTTCAGCCTGCCAGGGCATCGTGGGCGTCACCGTCCGCGCTGAGGACGTGACGCTCCGGCAGCTTCTGTCCGGCATCGAGGACCCGGAAGCCCGGGCCGTGTCCACCGCCGAGCGGGCGCTGCTCGCCGCGCTCGACGGCTCCTGCCGCACCCCGATCGGCGGCCATGCGCGCTTGTTGCCGGATGGGCGGCTGCACCTGACGGGGCTGGTCGCGCGGCCCGATGGCAGCTTCCTGCTCAAGCGTAGCTTGCATGGGCTGCCGACCGATTCCGAACAGCTCGGCACTGCGCTCGGCGACGAGTTGCGGGCGGACTCGCCGCGCGACATCTTTGCCTGAGGCAACCCGCCGCGGCGTCCTGATCACCCGGCCCGCGGCCGACGCGGCGGAGACGGCCGATCTCGTCGCCTCCCGCGGCTTCGACCCGGTCGTGGCGCCGGTGCTGATCCTCCACCCCCGCACTATCGCGCCGCACGGACGCTTCGACGCCGTGATCGCGACCAGCCGCAATGCGATCCCCGCGCTGCCGGAAACGCTGACGGCGCTGCCGCTGCTCGCCGTTGGCAGCGCAACCGCGGCCCGAGCGCGGGAGGCCGGGTTCAAGACCGTGCTCGACGCGGACGGCGACGGCGCTTCGTTGGCCCGCTTGGCGCAGGGCCGGCTCGCACCGGGCGCCCGCTTGCTGTTCGCGCACGGCTTCCGGCAGGGCGACGCCGTTGCCGATGCGCTCGCCACGAACGGTTTCGCCGTCACCCGCGCCTGCGCCTACGAGATCACGAAAGCCCGCCGCCTCCCGCCCGCCGCCATTTCTGCGCTGGAGGCAAACACGCTGCGCGCCGCAACTTTCCTTTCGGCGGAAACTGCCGCGGCCTTCGTTCGTCTGCTTCCCATGCGGCTCCAACCCTCATTGACCGGTGTCATCGCGGTTGCAATCAGCCATCGGGCGGCCGCGGTGCTCGCCCCTTTGCCGTGGTGCCGCGTCCGTGTGTCTTTAACGCCGACGCTGAACGGGGTATTGGCGCTATTATGACCGACGAACCCGCCCGACCGGACGCTGCGCCCTCCAATTCCGATCCCGACGCAAACCCTCCGCGGGTGCAGGTTCGGCCGTCGGATCCGTCGAAGAAGCGCGACTTCCTGCCGCTCCTGTATCTCGTCGGCTTTCTCGTGCTGGCCGGTAGCCTGGTTTATCTGTGGCAGAACCCGCCCGTCTCGCCGGTGACGACCCAGCAGGCAGGCCGCGTGGACACGTTGCAGACCCAGATCGCGGCTCTGCGCGACCAAGTCTCGAAGCTCTCCGAGCAGAAACCGACCGGGCCAAGCGCCGCCGATGTCGCCAAGTTGCAGCAGCAGGTGAGCGCGCTGGAGAACCGCCCGGCCGTCGCACCCGCTGCGGTCGCCGATCTCTCGGACAAGGTGACGGCGCTCGAGAAGAAAGAGGCGGCCGCACCGGATGCGATTAAGCAGCTTTCGGACAAGGTGACCGAGCTCGAGAACCGCAAGACCGTGACGCCCGACCAGCTCGCGCCGCTTGCCGACAAGGTTCAGGCGCTCGAGCAGCGCCCCACCTACGACCCGGCCAGCATCAACGGGAAATTCTCGGATCTGTCGGACAAGATGCAGAACGCGCAGGACGCCGAAGGTAAACTGAGCAGCCGGCTGGACGGTCTCGAGAAGCAGGTCAGCACCCAAGGGGATCAACTCAAGGCGCTCACACAGAAGGTTCAGGTCACCGCCCGTCTGCAGAGTGTCGCGACGGCGCTGGCCTCAGGGCAGAAGCTCGGCGACATCCCCGGCGCCCCTCCGGCGCTGGCGCGGTTCGCCAACGAGGCGCCGCCCACGGAGGCGGCGCTGCGCGAAAGTTTCAACGATTACGGGCAGGCCGCAGAAAAGGCCGATCAGCCAGTTAATTCGGCGAACGCGGATTTCGGTAGCCGGTTGTGGAACCGCGCCCAGCAGGTCGTGACCGTGCGTCAGGGTGACCACGTGCTGGTCGGCAACCCCATCGCCGGGGTGATCGCGAACGCACGGGAGAAGCTGGACAACGGCGATCTCGCCGGGTCGGTCAAGGCGTTGAAGGGGCTCGAGGGCCCGGCCGCCGCAGCCATGCAGCCCTGGGTCGATAAGGCGCAATCGCTTGTCGCTGCCCGGTCCGCGATCGCCAGCCTGGCCGCCAACTGATGCGCGGCGCCATTGGGCTGTTTCTCACGGCGGTCGTCTGCATCGCGATCGCCTGGTGGATCTCCATGCTGCCCGGGTCGGTCACCGCGACCATCGCCGGCACTACGATCCAAACGTCGACGCCGATCGCGCTGCTCTTGCTCGCGATCCTTTTCGTGGTGCTGTACGTCGTCATTCGCTTGATCGCCTGGGTGTTCAGCATCCCGGGCCGCGTGCGCCGCGGCAGCAGCCGACGGACCCGCATCAAAGGCGAACTGGCGCTGAACCGTGCGCTCGTCGCCCTGGCGGCGGACGACGCGGGGGGCGCCCGGCGCGAAGCCGGCCGGAGCCGGCGCCTGCTGGGCGACACGCCGCTGACGCTGCTGATCTCGGCCCAGGCCGGGCGGCTCGCGGGGCGCGAAGACGAGGCCGCCGCGCTGTATGAGCAATTGGCCGAACGGCCGGCTTCACGGCTGCTCGGGCTGCGGGGGCTGATACGGATTGCCGTGGAGAAGGAGGATTGGCAGCGGGCGACGGCGCTGGCCGCCGAAGCCGAGAAGGCCCATCCCAATACCGCCTGGCTGCGCGACGAGCGCCGCCACATGGCTCAGGCTACCGGGGATTGGCGTGAGGCCTTGCGGCTCGCCTCTCCCGACAGCAAAGCCGCTCTGGCGATCGCCGCCTCGCAGCGTGAGACCAATCCGAAGAGTGCGCTCGCCCTGGCGAAAACGGCGTTCGACGCCGAGCCGGGGCTGGCCCCGGCGGCGATAGCCTACGCCACGGCGCTCCGCGGCGTAGGCAAGCAAAAGCAGGCACAGGACGTGCTCCGCCAGGCCTGGTCGGCAAAACCGCATCCGGACCTGGCCGCCGCCTTCGTCGCCGACGCGGGCGACAAGATGGCCCAAGCCCGCGAGATGGCCGTCCTGATCCGGGCCAACCCGGACAACCCCGAAGCCTTCATGGCCATCGCGCAGGCGGCGTTCGACGCCGGGCTGATCGGCGAGGCGCGCCGCCAATTGGACCGCGCACGAGCGGCCGGTGTGAACCAGCGCCGCCTGTGGTCGCTGCTGGCCAAGGTGGACGTCGCCGAGGGCAAGGCTGAGGAAGCGCAGGACGCGCTGCAGCACATGCAAGGGGCCGATCCCGACCCGACCTGGCGCTGCACCGCCTGCGGCAAGTCGCACGACCAGTGGCATGCGACCTGCGACAATTGCCGCTCGACCGGTACGATCCACTGGGAGCAGGCCGCCGAAGCGACCCCGGTGGTGCGGCGCCGCATCGCCTCCCCGCTCGGCGCGGAAGGGCTGACGAGCTAATCCGACCCGGGTTCCTCCCCGCGCGGGAAGGAACCCGGACCCTCAGCCCTCGAACGGGTCGCGCATCAGGATGGTGTCGTCGCGTTCCGGGCTCGTACTCAGCAGCGTGACCGGCGTTTCCACCAGTTCTTCGATGCGCTTGACGTATTTGATCGCTTGCGCCGGGAGCTCCGCCCAGCTCCGGGCGCCGCGGGTGCTATCCGCCCAACCGTCGATCGTTTCGTAGATCGGCCTGGCAGCTGCCTGCGCGGCTTGGCCCGCCGGCAGATAGCTGAACCGTTCGCCGCCGATCTCGTAGCCGACGCCGATCTTGAGGGTGTCGAGGCCGTCCAGCACATCGAGCTTGGTCAGCGCCAAGCCCTGGATGCCGCCCACCTTGCAAGCCTGGCGCACCATTGTCGCATCGAACCAGCCGCAGCGGCGCGGCCGCCCGGTGACGGTGCCGAACTCGTGGCCTCGCGTGCCGAGCATCTGGCCGACCTCGTCGTTCAGCTCGGTGGGGAACGGTCCGGAGCCGACCCGCGTCGTGTAGGCCTTGGCGATGCCGAGCACGAACCCCACGGCCGCGGGACCGACGCCGGAACCCGCGGCAGCCGTCGCCGCGATGGTGTTGCTGCTCGTGACGAACGGGTACGTCCCGTGATCGACATCCAGCATCACGGCCTGCGCGCCCTCGAACAGCACGCGGGTCCCGGCCCGGCGCGCCTCGTCCAGCCGCATCCACACCGGCTCGATATGCGGCAGCAGGCGTGGCGCGAGCTCGAGCAGACGGTCCAGCAGCGCTTGCTTCTCGAACGGCTCGGCCCCGAGGCCGCGGAGCAGCGTGTTGTGGTGCAGCAGCAACTCGTCGAGCTTGGTCGACAGTGTCTCCGGCTCGGCCAAGTCGCAGGCGCGAATGGCGCGGCGCGCGACCTTGTCCTCGTAGGCCGGGCCGATGCCGCGGCCGGTGGTGCCGATCTTGTGCTCCCCGCGCGCCGCCTCGCGGGCCCGGTCGAGCGCGCCATGCACCGGCAGGATCAGCACGGCGTTCTCGGAAATCCGGAGCGTGTCGGGCGAGACGGTCAGCCCCTGAGCGCGCACCCGGTCCATCTCGGCCAAAAGCGCCTCCGGGTCGACCACGACTCCGTTGCCGATGATCCCCAGCTTGCCGCGCACGAGGCCGCTCGGCAGCAGCGACAGGCGATACGTCTGGTTGCCGACCACCAGCGTGTGGCCCGCATTATGGCCACCCTGGAACCGAACCACGATCTCCGCGCGGCTGGCGAGCCAGTCGACGATCTTTCCCTTTCCCTCGTCGCCCCACTGGGCGCCGATCACGGCGACGTTCGCCATCGACTTTCCTCTCTTATGTCAGCTCCCTCCGCGCAGGCGGAGGCTCAGGACGACGGCACCGCTTCGCCGTCCCGCCAAAGATGCGTGCACCCTAACCGCCGCGCTTCCGCCGCGCTATCCGGTGCAGGCTCGAGCGCCGCGACGGTGGCAAAGCCCTGCTCGCGCAGTGTCTTGCCCGCTTGCCGCGGGGTGCCCCAGGGCAGATAGACCCGCTCGCGGGCAGCCGGGGCCGTCCGCGCCCGCAACACGGCGTCGGGATACAGGGTCACGCCGGTTGCCGGTTCGTTGTCGCCGGAGACATAACGGCCGCCCCGCCCGATCTCCTCGTGATGGCCCGGCGCGAACATCGTGACGCAAAGGCCCGTGTGATAGCGGATGCCGCGGAACTCGATGGGGTCAAGGGTCAGCCGCAGCTCCGGCGCTTCCGCCCGAATGGCCGCGATGCTGTCGGACAGGCGACGGTAGAGCACCCGCGACACCGGCCCGAGATCGGCCGCACCGAGCAGCGCGAGCGCCGGGTCGGCCGGCCCGGCGGCCAGGAGCAACTCTGCCAATAAGCCGGCGATGGGCCCGCCTCCCTGCGCGACCGCCGCCGCGTCCTTGCGGTCGAGCGCGCGGATCAGCCTGGCGCGCGCCGGGCCGGTGATCCCGCCCTCGTCCAGAAGCGCCGGAGCGAGCGTCGGCATGGTGATGTCGAAGCTGATCCGGTGCAGCCCCACCGCGGCCAGGGCTTCGGCGGCGAGCACGACCACCTCCGCATCGGCGGCCGGGTTGTCGACCCCGATCAGTTCGATGCCCGCCTGCGCCACCTGCCGGTCAGGGGCGAGCTGGGTGGCGTGCACGCGCAAGCACTGACCGGCATAGGAGAGCCGCAGCGGGCGCGGATGCCGGGCCAGGCGCGTGCTGGCGATCCGGGCCATCTGCGGCGTCATATCCGCGCGCAGCCCCATCATGCGGCGGGATTCCGGGTCCATCAGCCGGAAGGTCTGGTCCGCCATCGCCGCGCCGGAACCGGCCAGCAGCCCCTCTTCAAACTCCAGCAACGGGGGCTTGATCCGCTCGTAGCCGTGGTCGGCGAATACGCTCATGATCGACGACACGGCGTCGGCCTCGATCTCGGCCTCGGGCGGCAATAGATCGACCAGGCCGACGGGCAGCAGCGCGGGGTTGGGTGGCTCGCCGCTCATCGCGGGCGGACTTCCGCAAAAGCCCACTCGAGCCACGGGAGCAGCGCCTCGATATCGCTCGTCTCCACCGTCGCCCCGCCCCAGATGCGCAGGCCCGGCGGGGCATCGCGGTGCGAGGCGATGTCGAACGCGACCCCTTCCCGGTCCAGCAGCACCGCCATCTGCTTGGCCGTGCCCGGCGCCACCCCGGGGAGAACGAGGCAGATGCTGGTGGGCGAGCGCGCCGTCGGATCGGCGCAGAGAAAGTCGACCCAGGGCGTCCGCTCGACCCACCCGGCCACCGCGGCGAGATTGGCCGCGCTGCGCCGCTGAAGGGCCGGCAGCCCGCCTTCCCGCTCGGCCCAGCGCAGCGCGTCCAGCGCATCCTCGACGCAGAGCATGGATGGCGTGTTGATCGTCTCGCCGCGGAAAACTCCCTCGTTCAGATTCCCGCCGCTCGTCAGCCGGAACAGCTTGGGCAGCGGCCAGGGCGGCGCGTAGCTCTCCAGCCGTTCGACCGCGCGGGGCGACAGGGCCAGCATCCCGTGTGCCGCCTCGCCGCCCAACGCCTTCTGCCAGGACCAGGTAACCACATCGAGTTTGTCGTAGGGGAGCTCCATCGCGAAGGCGGCCGAGGTCGCGTCGCAGATCACGAGCCCGGTGCGGTCGGCTGCGATGAAGTCGGCGTTGGGTAGGCGCACGCCCGAGGTCGTCCCGTTCCAGGCGAGCACGAGGTCATGGGCCGGGTCGACCGCAGCGAGGTCGGGCAGCGCGCCATAGGGGGCGCTGAGCACCCGCGCGCTCTCGAGTTTGAGCTGTTTGACGACGTCGGTGGCCCAGGCGGCGGAGAACGTCTCGAACGCCAGTATGTCGACGGGCCGCGCGCCCAGCAGCGACCACAACGCCATCTCGACCGCGCCGGTATCCGATCCCGGAACGATGCCGAGCCGCCAGTCCGACGGCAAGCCGAGCAGCGCGTGCGACCGGTCGATGACTTCCTTCAATCGCGCCTTCGGCCCGGCAGCGCGGTGAGACCGCCCCAGCAGCGCGCCCTCGAGTGCCGCAAGCGACCAGCCCGGCCGCTTGGCGCAGGGACCGGAGGAGAAATCGGGGTTCGCCGGGCGGCGTGCCGGACGCGCCATCGTCGTCGCCGCCGAAACGAGCGTATCTGCCATTGTCGCTCTCCCTTTCCGGAAGCGATGCGTCCCGGATGGGGGGAACGTGACCCGGCGGGGTTGTAGCCCTGCTCGGGCGCGAGGGGAACAAGCACCGGGTCCGCTATGCTTCCAAACGGAACGCATCCTCGATCCGGCGTACCGCGCCAGTGGCATCGACCAGCAGCACGTCGAAGCGGATGCCGGCGGCGCCCCAGCCCGGATTGGCGGCGAGCGCGATCTCGGCGGCCGCCAGCAGCCGGGCCCGCTGGCGCGGACCGAGCGACCCGGCCGCGCCCGCCAGGGTCGGCCGCGCTTTGACCTCCACGAAGGCCAGCAACCCGTCGCGCTCGGCCACCAGGTCGATCTCGCCGGCCGCCGTGCGCAGTCGCCTCGCGTAGACGGTCCAGCCATCGCGCTCGAGCGCCGCGCCCGCCGCCCCCTCCGCGTCAACGCCTCGGCGCTGGGCGGCGCGGCCCCGGGCCGGGCGGGGGCCGATCATGCCAGTCCGGCGGTGCTTTCCCGAGGCGGCAGCCGCCGTTCCTCGACCGCGTGGCACGCAACGCTGACCGCGCCATCGATCGTGTAACCCGGCCGTTCGGCACTGCACCGCGCGTTTGCGAACGGGCAGCGCGGGTGGAACGTGCATCCCGACGGCGGATCGATCGGGCTCGGCACTTCGCCGCCCACCGGCGTGCGGGCCCGACCCGTCATCGCGAGGTCCGGGATCGCGTCCAGCAGGAGCCGCGTATAAGGGTGGCGCGGGTTGGAGAAGATGCTCTCGCCCGGTCCGATCTCGACGATGCGGCCGAGATACATCACGCCCAGCTGGTCCGAGACGTGGCGCACCACCGCCAAGTTATGGCTGATGAACAGGTAGGTCAGCTGCATCCGCTCCTGCAGCTCACGCAGCAGATTCAGGATTTGCGCCTGGACCGAGACGTCTAGCGCCGACGTCGGCTCGTCGGCCACCAGAAAGTCGGGCTCGCTCGAGAGCGCGCGGGCGATGCTGATGCGCTGCCGCTGCCCGCCGCTGAACTCATGCGGGAACTTCTCGCCGTCGCGCGCGGAAAGCCCGACCTGCTCCAGCAACTGGCCGACCCGTTCGGTGACGGCCTGGCGCCCGGTCAGGATGCCGAATGCCCGCAGCGGCTCGGCCACGATGTCGCGCACCCGCCAACGCGGGTTGAGCGAAGCGTAGGGGTCCTGGAAGATCATGTTCATCCGGCGCCGCAGCTCCGGCTGCGCGCGCGCGGCCGACAGCGACTGCCCCTCGAACAACATCCGCCCTTCGCTCGGCGGATAGAGCCCGACCGCCAGCCGCGCGATGGTGGACTTGCCGCAGCCGCTCTCCCCGACCAGGGACAGCGTCTGCCCCTTCGCGATCGAAAACGACACGTCGTCGACCGCGCGCAGGCTCTGCTTGGGCTCACGTGAGATGGCCCGCTGCAGCCAGGGGCGCGACACGTCGAACCGCCGGGTGACGTTCTCGGCCTGGAGCACGGCGTCAACCATGTGCGCCCTCCCCGACCGTCTCGGGCGCATACAGCCAGCACGCGGCTCGGGTCGCCCGCGCCGGCATCAGGCCAGGCCGGTCGCGCACGCATCGGTCGAACACTTTGGGGCAGCGCGGGTTGTACGGGCAGCCTGGCGGGATCGCGTTCAGCCGCGGCATCGCCCCGTCGATCTGGCGCAGCCGGGCCAACCGGCGGTCCAGCGCCGGGATACTGTCCATCAAGCCCTGCGTGTAGGGATGCGACGGCCGTTGGACGATGTCGGCGACCGGCCCGATCTCGATGACCCGTCCGGCATACATGACCGCAACCCGGTCGGCTGTCTCGGCGATCACCCCCATGTCGTGGGTCACGAGCATGACAGCCGTGCCGTGCTCGCGCGTCAGCTCCTTCAGCAAGCCGATGATCTGTGCCTGGATCGAGACGTCGAGTGCGGTCGTCGGCTCGTCGGCGACGACCAGACGCGGCTCGGTGCAGAGCGCCAGCGCGATCACCACACGCTGGCGCATGCCGCCGGAGAACTCATGCGGATAGGAGTCGATCCGCCGCGCCGCAGCCGGAATACCCACCCTCTCCAGCCACGAGATCGCCCGTGCCCGCGCGTCCGCGTCCGAGAGCGGCAAGTGGGTTTGGATCGTCTCCGCCAATTGCCGTCCCACCGTATAGAGCGGGTTGAGCGTCGTCAGCGGGTCCTGGAAGATCGCGCCGATCTGCTTGCCGCGGATGCCGCGCATGCCATCAGGCGAGAGGTCGTCGATGCGCTTGCCGTCGAACCGGATCTGGCCGGCGCGGATCCGGCCGGGCTTCTCGAGCAAGCCGATGATGGCCGCGCCGGTCAGCGATTTGCCCGCCCCGCTCTCGCCCACGACTCCGAGCACCTCGCCCGCCGCGATGGAGAAATCGACGCCGTCGAGCGCTAGCAAGCGCCCGCGCCGGGTCACGAACTCGACGGAGAGCTGGTCCACCTCGAGCAGGGCCGCCATCAGCGCAGCCTCGGGTTCAGCGCATCGCGCAGCCAGTCGCCCAGCAGGTTGATCGACAGCACGATCAGAAGCAGCGCGATGCCGGGGAACAGTGCGATCCACCACTCGCCGCTGTAGAGAAAGTCGTTACCCACTCGAATCAGTGTCCCCACCGAAGGCTGGGTCGGCGGCAGGCCGACTCCAAGATAGGAGAGCGTCGCCTCCGAGATGATGGCGAGCCCTAGGCTGAGCGTCGCGATGACGAGCACGGGGCCGAGCACGTTCGGCAAGATGTGCGTCAGCAGGATGCGCGGCGACGACAGCCCGATCACCTGGGCCGCCATGACGTACTCCTTCCCGCGCTCGACCAGCGTCGACCCACGGACGGTGCGGGCGAATTGCGGCCAGAACGACACCCCGATTGCAAAGATTAGCACATAGACCTGAACGCCCTCCCGCATCGCGATGGGGAGGGAGACGCTCACCACGCCATCGATCAGCAGGGCGATGAGGATCGCGGGGAACGAGAGCTGCACGTCGGCAAGCCGCATCAGCGCGGCATCGGCGGACCCGCCGACATAGCCCGCGACCAAGCCCACGACGACGCCGACGACGACCGCGAACAGCACGGAGGAGAGGCCGACGACGAAGCTGAGGCGAGCGCCGTAAAGGATGGCCGAGAGCATGTCCCGCCCCTGATCGTCCGTCCCGAGCCAATGCGCGGTCGTGCCCTCCGGCATGAAGGCGGGCGGCTGGAAGCTGTCCATCAGGTTGAGGCTGGCGAGATCGTAGGGATCGAACGGCGCGATCCACCGGCAGAACACCGCGCCGATGACCAGCGCAAGCAGGATGGCCGCCGATATGACGGCCACCGGCGTGCGCCGGAAGCTGTAAACGACATCGCTGTCCCAGGCGCGCGCGAGCGCTCTCATGCCTGGGCCCTCCCGCCGCGAGACAGCCGCAGCCTTGGGTCGACGGCGAAGTAGAGCAGGTCCACGATCAGGTTGATGACGACGAACACGACGGAGATGAGCATCAGGTAAGCCGCCATCACCGGAATGTCGGCCACCTGGACGGATTGGATGAACAGCAGCCCCATTCCCGGCCACTGAAACACTGTTTCGGTCACGATCGAAAAGGCGATGATGCCGCCGATCTGCAGGCCGATTATGGTGATCACGGGGACCAGCGTGTTCTTGAGCGCGTGCCCGAAGTAGATCGCCCGGTTCGAGATCCCGCGCGCCCGGGCGAACTTCACGTAGTCCGAGCGCAGCACCTCCAGCATCTCCGACCGCACCAGCCGCATGATCAGCGTCATCTGGAACAAGCCCAGCGTCACCGACGGCAGCACCAGGGCCTGTAGGCCGGATGCGGTGAGGAAGCCGGTTGTCCAAAATCCGACCTTCACGACCTGCCCCCGCCCGAAGCTCGGCAGCAGGCCCAATTGCACGCTGAAAACCAGGATGAGCAGAATGCCGATCAGAAAGGTCGGCAGGCTCACCCCGACGAGGCTGATGACCATAAAGACGCGGGACAGGACGCGGTTGCGGTAGATGCCGGTGTAGACGCCCATCGGCACACCCACGACGAGCGCGAACAGGGAGGCGACGAAGGCCAATTCGAGCGTGGCCGGCGCCCGCTCGATCAGCAGGTCCATAACCGGTCGGGCTAGCCGATAACTGACCCCGAACTCGCCATGCACTGCGTCCCACATGAAGCGCGCGTATTGGACTACGAAGGGCTGATCGAGGCCGAGATGGTGGATCAGGTCGATCTTTTCCTGCTCGGTGTAGGTCGTGCCGAGCATGATCGTGACGGGGTCGCCGACGAACTTGAACATCGCGAACGCGATCAGGCCGACCACCAAAAGCACGGGCACCGCCTGCGCGAGGCGGGACAGAATGAGTGTGAGCATCTGCAGCAACTATCGAGCAGAAGGAGCGCGCTGTCTAACCTCGGCTCGCGTCAATGCTCCCGATCGCCGAGCACCCGCACCTTCACGGCCGGACGGAACGCCGAAAAAGCGGCGGTGGAGTCGCCGGAAAACTCCGCCACGAGCGTGAACGCAACCCCGAGCAGCACTGGCCCCAGAAACACGCCCAGCAGCCCGAACGCCAATGCGCCGCCGAGCACGCCGAGGATCGTGAGCAGAAACGGCAACTTCGCGCCCCGCGCGATGAAATACGGCCGAATCACGTTGTCCGATCCGCTGATGATCAACAGCCCATAAGCCCCCAAGAAAATGCCCCACCCCGTGTGGCCGGTGCTCAGCAGCCACAGCGCGGCCGGGATCCAGACGACAGGCGCGCCGATCGGGAGCACCGCGATGAACCCGGCCACCGCGCCGAGCAGCACCGCCCGCGGCACGCCCGATATCCAGAGCCCGAATGCGGTCAGGAACCCTTGCACGATCGCGGTGCCGAGGATGCCATACACCGTGCCGCGGATCGTCGCCCCGGTGACCTCGATCAGCCGCGGCGCCCGCTCGCCCGCGATCCGGCCGACGATCCGGGTCAAGCTGGCCGCCAGGACGTCGCCGGAGGCATAGAAGAAGAACGCAACCACCAGCGCGAGCACGAACTGCAGCAAGCCACCGGCGACACTGAGCAGGATCTTTAACCCGCTCTCGAAGATCATCCCGAGATAGGGCCGTAGCGTATCGCCAACTGCGCTCAGATCGGCCGCCCAACTGTTCCAGTATTCGGCGAAAGTCGGACCGATCGCCGGCACCCGCTCGAGCCATTCCGGCGCGTTCGGCAAGCCGCGCGCGACCTCGCCTTCGACCACGCGTCGGAGCATCTGGGCATCGTCCGCCCCGGCGGGCGCGACCAGCGCCAGCGGCAGCACGATCAGCACCGCGGTCAGTGTGACCATCACGCCCGCAGCCCAGCTATCGCGAAAGTGCAGGCGGCGCACGATCCAGCGGAACACCGGCCAGGTCGTGTAGACGAGAATGGCTGCCCAAAGGACCGCCGAAAGGAAGGGTGCCAGCACGAGCCAGCAGCCAATCGCCAGCCCTGCGACCAGCAAACCCATCAGGATGCGTTCGGTCATCACATCGTTGGGCGCGCGCATGGGCCGCGGTAACACCCGCAGTCCTCCCTGCGCAACTTTGCAGTGCTGCGCCGGCGACGGTAGCCTCCGCCGCAATCGGAGGTCTATCCCATGCGGCTTTGCGCCAATCTGTCCATGATGTTCAACGAAGTCGATTTCCTCGACCGCTTCGACAAGGCGGCGGAAGCCGGCTTCAAGGGAGTGGAGTTCCTGTTCCCCTTCGACTACGACACGGCCGAGATCCGCCGCCGTCTGGACGCCAATGGGCTGCAGCAGATCCTCTTCAACGCTCCGCCGGGTCAGTGGGACAAAGGCGAACGCGGGACAGCGAGCCTCCCCGGCCGGCAGCAGGAGTTCCAAGAAGGCATCAAGCGCGCCCTGGACGTGACCGGCGTGCTCGGAAACCGGCTATTGCACGTCATGGCGGGCATCCCGAAGGAAGTCTCGCCGGTCACCGCTGCGGCGACCTACGCCGCGAACCTTGCCTGGGCCGCCGAACATGCGAGCCAGGCCGGCGTCCGCCTGGTGATCGAGCCCATCAACCACCGCGACATGCCTGGTTTTCATCTGAACACGATGGCGCAGGGCGCCGCGATCTGCGAGGCCCTCGGTCCCGACCGCGTCGGGCTGCAATTCGACGTCTACCACTGCCAGGTGACCGAAGGAGACGTGACGAAGCGCATGGCCGCGCTGATGCCGGTCATCGCGCACATGCAGATCGCCGACGTGCCCGATCGCCATGAGCCCGGCACAGGCGAGATCGGCTGGGAGTATGTCTTCCATCAGATTGACGCGCTCGGCTACACCGGCTGGGTAGGGTGCGAGTATCGTCCCGCGGGTGATACGAAGGCAGGACTCGCCTGGCGCGAGCGATACCGTGTGTAGGAATTCGAGGTTTGGGATCAAAAACGATCAGTTCTTCCGCAGCGTTTGACGTAGTAGTCACATTTTGTAAACCACGCAGGCTTACGATGCATCCTGTTGGTTGGTGGAGGCATCATGCGTTTTGCTGAGATCGGGCAGCAGCTCAGAGCTTATCGGCTCGAGTCAGGGCTGCGCGCCGAAGAAATCGCGGCGCGGTTGGGCGTGTCGCGTGCCGCCCTCTACCGATACGAGAAAGGCGAGGTCATCAAGCTCGACACCGTCAAACGGTTGGCCGAGCTCCTCAAAGTGTCTCCCCTGTCGCTACTCGGGATCGGCGTCGAATATTACAGCCGCTCCGCCGGCTATTTCGAGCGTATTCGGCAGGTCGAAGAGGCGTCGGACCAGATCCTGCAGGCCTACGGTTCGATCTGCTTCCTGACGACCACTGACGCTTTCGACTCCGTTCTCGCCGACAGCCTCATGGCGGCGGCAGAGACGGGCGACACCGATCGTGCCACGGCCCGGTCGGCCGCCGAACAGGTGCTGACCCTGCTCTCAGCCCGCAAGAAGGCCTATCAGCAGCGGCGGCCCGGCATCATCGCGATCATCTCGGAGGCGGCGGTCCGGACCTTCCTCGATCTCGGCCTGGTCGGCGCGGCGAGCCTGTCGCCCTCGCTTCGGGACAAGACTCAGCGCGTTGCAGCCCTCGAGATCGGCAACATCGCCGACATGATGGATGCCGAACCGATGGGACTCCAGTTCGGCCTCTTGCCGGACGGCAGCTCCACGAGCGAATTCAGCATCGTCCGCTCTGGCGACCGGGCGACCCTTGCTGTCAACGGGTTCCGCGCCGACGGCCTGCCGACGAGCCAGACCGGGGTCGCCATGATCACCGGCGCCGATGAGGCGGTCGCCGCCCACCAACGGGTAGCCGAAGCGGTTTGGCGCGAGGCGTTGAAGGGCAAGACCGCCGCCCAGCGGTTGCGCGAGATCTTGGGTAATCGCCCCGTCGCCCTGCAAGCGGCATAGCGAGTCCGGGCTTTCAGAACGGCGAGCCGCGGCCTATGGTCGCGGCTCCATGCCGTCTTCAACTCTTCCACCCTATTCTGGGCTCGACATCGTCAACGAGCGCCGGGTCTGGTCAGGCCGTTTTCAGCTCGATGTCGTGACCTTCCGGCATCGCCGGTTCGACGGAACACAGTCTGGCGAACGCACTTGGGAGCTGTTCCGCCGCGGCCGCGCCGCCGCGCTGCTGCCCTACGACCCCTGGCGCGATTCGGTCGTCCTCATGGAGCAGTTTCGCCTCCCGGCTTTGGCAGGCGGCGTCGACCCTCTGATGGTCGAGATACCCGCCGGGCTCTGCGACGACGGCGAGAGCCCGGCCGACACCGTACGGCGTGAAGCGCAGGAAGAGATGGGGCTCGCGACCGACCGGCTCGAATCCATCGGCGATTTCATCCTGACGCCCGGCGGCAGCGACGAACGGTGCACGATGTTCGCCGGCCGTGTGCACGCGCCTGAAACCGGCGCCGATGGCATGGCCGGCAAGTTCGGCCTTGCAGCCGAGCACGAAGACATTCGCGTGCGCGTCTGGCCAGCGGATCGAGCCATTGGCGACGCAATTGCGGGGTCCTTTCCCAATTCCGTCACGACGATTGCTCTCCTATGGCTGGCAGCCCGGCGGGACACGCTGCGCGCCGCGTGGTGCCAGGAATGACCGAGCGCCTGTTCCTCGACGACTCCTACCTGCAAACGGCCGAAGCGATCGTCGTCGCCGCCGAGCCCGGCCGGGTCGTCCTGGACCGTTCGCCCTTTTACGCCCGTTCGGGCGGACAGCCCGGCGACCGCGGGACCCTGACCTGGGAAGCCGGCGCGCTCGAAATCCTGGAAGCGACCAAGGGTGACGCCGACACGATACACCACGTCACCGCCTTGGACGCCGCCCTGCCGGCCCCGGGCGCGCGCGTCCACGCGACGATCGACTTCCCTCAGCGGCATCGGCTGATGCGCATGCATACGGCCCTACACCTGCTCTGCAGCCTGCTGCCCGGCGCGGCAGTCACAGGCGGTCAAATCGGCGCAGACCGCTCCCGGCTCGACCTCGATCTGGCCGAGGCGCCCGACAAGGCGGCACTCGAGCGAGGATTGGCCGAGCTGATCGCGGCCGCCCATCCGGTGTCGGCGGAATGGGTGGATGAGGCCGTCCTCGACACCAATCCCGGGCTCGTCCGCACGCTGTCGGTCCAGCCGCCGCGCGGCACCGGCCGCTTGCGCCTCGTCCGGATCGGGGCGGGAGCGCAGCCCGTCGATCTCCAGCCATGCGGCGGCACCCACGTTCGCAACACGGGTGAGATCGGCGGCATCAGCGTGGTGAAAGTCGAGAACAAGGGCCGCCAGAACCGGCGCATCGCCCTGGCTCTGGTGGACGCCTGATGGACAATCTCGTCTCTACCGAGTGGTTGGCCTCGCAGATCGGCACGCCCGGCCTAAACGTGTTCGACGCGACGAAATACCTGCCCAACGAAGGGCGCGACGGCGCCACCGAATTCCGTGCCGCGCATATCCCGGGCGCCCGGTTTTTCGATATCGACGTGGTGGCCGACCCCGAAACGACGCTGCCCCACATGGTCCCAAGCCCGGGCCGCTTCGAGCGGCTGATGGGCGAGATGGGTGTCGGCAACGACAGTGCCGTGGTTTTCTACGATCAGAAAGGTATTGCTTCTTCGGCCCGCGGCTGGTGGCTGATGGGCTTGTTCGGACACGAGCGCGCCGCCGTGCTGGACGGTGGTTTGCCGAAATGGCTGCGCGAGAACCGGCCCGTCGAAGCCGGCGAGGCTAAACCGGCCCCCGCGTCGCGCTACCGCGCCAGCTTCCGGGCCGAGAGGTTGCGTGGGATCGGGGACATGATGGCCGCCGGCGAGGACGGCCGGATCGTGCTGGATGCCCGCCCTGCCGGGCGATTCGCAGGCACTGCGCCCGAGCCGCGGCCCGGTCTGCCCAGCGGGCACATGCCTGGCAGCCGGAGTTTGCCCTCGAGCGACTTGCTGCGTGCGGACGGCGTGATGCTACCGCCCGCCGAACTGCGCGCGCGATTCGCCTCAATCGGCGTCGACGGCCGCGCGCCCGTCGTTACGAGTTGTGGAACGGGCGTGACCGCCACCATTTTGACACTTGGCCTGGTACAAGCCGGGCTGCCGCCGGGAGCCGTCTACGATGGCTCCTGGACCGAATGGGCCAGCCGGCCCGATACCCCGAAGGAGAACACCGGTGCCCGATGACGTGAGTTCCAAGGGCCATCGTTTCGCGACCCGGCTCTCGCATGCCGGGCGCAAGGGAACCAAGATCCGCGGCTTCGTCAACCCGCCGATCCATCGCGGCTCCACCATGCTGCATGTGGATTGCGCCGACCGGATTGCGGGCGGCAACCGGCTCGAGCAGGACGCCATGTATGGCGTCATGGGCAATGCGACCCACCACGCGCTCGAAAACATGATCGCCGAGATCGAAGGCGGCACACGCTGCCAGATTGTCTCATCCGGCCTCGCCGCCGTAACCACCCCGCTGCTGGCCTATCTCAAAGCCGGCGAGCACTGCCTGATGCCGGACAGCGTCTATGGCCCGGCCCGCAGCTTCGCCGATGGCATGCTGCGCAATCTCGGCATCACGACGACCTACTACGATCCGACCATCGATGCCGCGGCGCTCGCCGATCTGATGCAGCCGAACACCACGGTGCTGTATGTCGAGAGCCCCGGCAGCCACACCTTCGAGATGCAGGACGTGCCGGCGCTGGCCGCGGTCGCGCGGCAGCACGGGGCGGCCGTCCTGATGGACAACACCTGGGGCATCCACCACTTCCAGCCGTTCCGGTTCGGGGTGGATGTCTCGATCCAAGCTCTCACCAAGTATCCGGTCGGGCACTCGGATGTGCTGCTCGGCTCGATTACGGTAGCCGACGAGAAAGCCTGGGAGCGTGTGCGCACCGCTACATTGGCGCTGGGACAATACGCCAGCCCCGATGATTGCTGGTTGTGCCTGCGCGGGCTGCGCACCATGGGCGTGCGCCTGGCGCAGCAGTCGAAGTCGGCGCTGCAAGTGGCCGAGTGGTTGCAAGCCCGCCCGGAGGTCAAGCAGGTTCTGTTTCCCGCGCTGCCCGGTGCGCCGGGGCATGACATCTGGAAGCGTGATTTCACCGGGGCATGCAGCTTGTTCGGCGTCGTTTTCGAGCCGGAATTCACGCCGGAGGCGACGCGCGCGATGATCGACCAGCTCACGCTGTTCGGAATCGGGGCAAGTTGGGGCGGTTTCGAGAGCCTTGCCCTACCGAGCACCGGCTTTCTGACCCGGACGGCAACGAAGGGCGATATCGGCGGCGCCACCGTGCGGATCCATATCGGGCTGGAAGACACCCAAGACCTGATTGCCGATCTCGACCAGGCCTTTCCGGCGCTTCATGGCGGCTGACATCCTGGCAGGCCTGCACTTCGATGGCGCAGGCCTGATCCCCGTCATCGCGCAGCAGCATGACACCGGCGAGGTCCTGATGCTGGCCTGGATGAACCGCGAGGCGATCGGGGAGACGTTGGCGTCGGGACGGGTTTGCTATTGGAGCCGCAGCCGCAGCGCGCTGTGGCGTAAGGGCGAGACCTCCGGCCAGACGCAACGCCTGGTGGAGATGCGGCTCGATTGTGATGGCGATGCGCTGCTCGTTCTGGTCGACCAAGTCGGTGTCGCCTGTCACACCGGGCGCCGCAGCTGCTTCTTTACGGCCGTGCGCGACGGCGAGTTGACCGAGATCAGTGCCCCGCTGGTGAGCCCGTCCGTCCTCTATCCGTCGTAGCTGGTTCCCACATTGTGGTTGAGAGGTCCATGGCCGGCGCCAAAGCCGGGCGCCCCGCTTATCGCCTCTTGCACGTAGCGCCGGGCTCGCCCGATTGATGCGTGGAGGGTCATGCCTTGCGCCAACCCTGCTGCGATTGCGCTCGCCAGGGTGCAACCGGTTCCGTGGGTATGCCGGGTCTCGATGCGGGGCATGGTGAAGGATTGGAGCCCGTCGGAATCGGCGAGCACGTCCGTCAACTCGGTGCCTTCGCCATGCCCTCCCTTCAAGAGAACGGCTTTGGTCCCCGTCCGGAGCAGCTCGCGGGCGGCGTCAGCCGCTTTGACGATGGGCCGGCCGAGCAGGCATTGCGCCTCCGGCAGGTTTGGCGTGATCAGCGTGGCGATGGGCAGCAGCCCCTCCCGCAGCGCTTGCAATGCCTCGATGGCGAGGAGCGACTGACCGCCTTTGGCGACCATGACGGGATCGACCACGATCGGGATGCCGGCCGCCAAGCGCACGAGGCAGTCGGCCACCCGAAGCACGGTCGCCGTATCACCCAGCATGCCGACCTTGATCGCGTCGGCGCCGATATCGTGCAGCACCGCCTCGATCTGCGCCTGCACGACGTCGGGCGGCACCGAATGCACCAGGTGAACGCCGAGCGTATTCTGCGCCGTGATGGCGGTCACCGCGCTGGCGGAGTAACCCCCCATGGCCATGATCGCTTTGATATCGGCTTGTATGCCGGCGCCACCGCCGGAGTCGGATCCGGCAATGACGAGGACGCGCCCTCTCACCCCGCTAGGCAGCTTCCGCCGCAGCGGCCGATTGGATCATGTCGCAAAGCCCGCTGACGATCTGACGAACGGCGGCTTCATCCTCGCCCTCAGCCATCACCCGGACCAACGGCTCGGTGCCGGACAAGCGAAGCAAGACACGCCCGGTGGCGCCAAGCCGAGCCTCCGCGTCGGCCACCGCCGCCACGACGCGCGGATGCTTGAGCGGCGATGGCCCGGCGAACCGCACGTTCTGGAGCAGTTGCGGAAAGGGCTCGAAGACCTTGCATGCCTCGCTCGCCGGCTTGCCGGAGTGCACGAGCACCGCCAGCACCTGCAGCGCCGCCACCAGCCCGTCGCCCGTGGTCGCGTAATCGGACAGGATCAGATGGCCCGATTGCTCCCCGCCCACATTCATCTTCGTCGCCCGCATCCGCTCGACGACGTAGCGGTCCCCAACTTTGGTCCGCTCGAGGCGCAACCCCTCCCCGGCGAGGAGCTTCTCGAGCCCCAAATTGGACATCACCGTCGCGACGACGCCGTTTCCGGTCAGGCGCCCGGCCCGCAACCAGGAGCACGAGATCAGGGCGAGGATCTGATCACCATCGACGATGTCGCCCTTTTCGTCGATCAGGATCAGCCTGTCTGCGTCGCCATCCAGAGCGATGCCGAGGTCCGCCTTGTGCTCGAGCACCTTGGCGCGCAGATGCTCCGGAACCGTCGATCCGCAGCCTTTGTTGATGTTGAAGCCGTCCGGCTCGACCCCGACGGCGATGATGGTCGCCCCAAGCTCCCACAGCACCGTCGGGGCAACCCGGTAGGCAGCACCGTGAGCGCAATCGACGACGATCCTCAGCCCATCGAGCGTGAGGCCACGCGGGAAGGTCGCCTTCGCCGCTTCGATGTAGCGGCCGCCCGCGTCCTCGAGTCGGCTCGCGCGGCCAAGCCGGTCCGGGGCCACCAATTGGTTGGCGCTCCCGCCAGCCATCAGTTCCTCGATCGCCATCTCCGTCTCGTCGGAGAGTTTGAAGCCATCGGGACCGAAAAGCTTGATGCCATTGTCCTCGAACGCGTTGTGGGATGCCGACACCATCACGCCGAGATCAGCCCGCAAGCTCCGGGTCAGCATGGCGATCGCCGGCGTCGGCAACGGCCCCACCAGCATGACGTCCATCCCGGCGCTGATGAAACCCGCCACAAGCGCCGGCTCGATCATGTAGCCGGATAGCCTGGTATCTTTCCCGATCACGACGCGGTGGCGGTGGCTCCCGCGGACAAAGCGAACGCCGGCAGCTTGGCCCAATTTGAGGGCCGTTTCTGCGGTCATGGGGTGGACGTTGGCAGTTCCACGAATTCCGTCCGTGCCAAACAAACGCTTCTGCGTCACGAAGACCTCTCTGAAACTGGCTCGGTAACCCGGTTGAGCTCCGTCCAGACGCGCAACGCATGCACCGTTGCCCGAACATTGTGAACCCGCAAAACGGATGCCCCGCGTTCAACCGCGAACAATCCGGCGGCAATCGAGGCGGCATCCCGTTCCGCGGCGAGGTCGACACCTGCGAGGGCCCCGACAAACCTTTTACGCGACAATCCGGCAATTATAGGGCAGCGAAGGTTAACAAAGAGTGCCAAATTCCGGAGCAGATCAGCGCTTTGTTGTGCGTTCTTCGCAAAACCGAAGCCGGGATCGACCGCGACGCGTTCCCGCGCCACCCCCGCCCGCACGGCGGCGTTCACCCTGTCGGTCAACTCGGCATACACCTCCGTCGTGACATCGGCATAATGGGCGAGCGAGTTCATCGTCTCGGGCGTTCCGCGCATATGCATGATGACGACCGGACAAGCCAGGCTCGCGACCGTTTCGACGGCTTTTGCGTCAAAGGTCAAACCCGACACGTCGTTGATGATGCGCGCGCCGGATTGCGCGGCTCGCACCATGGTGGAGGCGTGCCGCGTGTCGACCGAAACCATCGCCCCGCGCCGCGCGAGCGCCTCGATCACGGGCAGGACGCGGCGTTGTTCCTCGTCGGGCGAAACCGGGGTCGCTCCCGGCCGGGTTGATTCGCCGCCGACGTCGATAATCGCCGCACCGTCGTCGAGCATCTCGAGGCCGAGATCGACCGCTTGCGATGGGGTCCGGCCGCCATCGCTGAAGCTGTCGGGCGTGACGTTCACGATCCCCATGACGTGCGGGCCAGGCGGGAGATCGGCCCAGGGCCCGGTCGTGCGCGGCTTTGTCATGGTAGAACGAAAGATGGCCTGCCTATGGAAAGCAGGCCATCCCTCCACTCACTTCGCCGATTAACTCAGCCGGGCTGAGGTGCCGGCCCGAGGCCACCGGCGGGCGCTGGCGGCAGGGGACGCCCAGCCGTCGGCACCGAAGCACGCCGCGCGTCCGCGGCCGGCTCGTCGACCACCTTGCGGATGACCGGCTCACCGCGAAGAACG
>JAVVHH010000033.1:0-29713 GCA_032249615.1 Acetobacteraceae bacterium | reverse complement strand
GCCCTTGGCCTGGGGCGGAGCCGCCAGCTTCTGCATGTAGATGTCCGGCGCGTGGAGGAAGTTGCCCTTCTCCGCGAGCGCTACGACGGCCAGCGCGTTGGGGCCGCCCTTCGCGGTGATGGTCGTGCCCTCGAGCGGATCGACGGCGATGTCCATGGCCGCGCCGCCGGCGCCCACGCTCTCGCCAATATAGAGCATCGGCGCCTCGTCCATCTCGCCCTCCCCGATCACGACCGTGCCGTCGATGGCGACGCTGTCGAAGGCGCGGCGCATGGCTTCCACCGCGGCGCCGTCTGCCTCGTTCTTCTTGCCCCGCCCCATCCAGCGCGAGGCGGCCAAGGCGGCGGCCTCCGTCACGCGGACGAGTTCGAGGGCGAGGTTACGGTCCGATGCGATCTCGGAAACGGTAGTGGCATTCATGGGGCAGTCCTCACGCGGGTTCGATGCGGATGAGCGCCGGCGGCTCGAGCACCGCGTCGCTTTGTTCGATCTGGTCGAGCGCCGCCCGCATTGCGGCCTCGTTCGTCTCATGGGTCACCAGCACGACCGGGACGGTCTCGCCCGGCGCCCGGCCCCGTTGCAGCATGCTCTCCAGGCTGACCCCGGCGTCGCGCAGGGCGGCGGTCACGTCGGCGATCACGCCCGGACGGTCCAGCACCATCAGGCGCAGGTAGTAGGCGCCCACATGCGCCGACATGGGCACGGTCGGCAACGGTGCGAGCGCGTTACCGGCCACACCCCAGACCGGGGCCGCGCGGCCGCGGGCGATGTCGACCAGATCGGCCACCACCGCGCTCGCCGTCGGCCCGGCGCCGGCCCCCCTGCCCTCCAGCATCATGCGCCCGACGGCGTCGCCTTCCGCCACCACGGCGTTGAACACCCCGTCGACATGGGCGAGCGAGTTGGCGAGCGGGACGAGGCAGGGATGCACCCGGGTTTCGATCCCCTCCGCCGTGCGGCGAGCGATCCCGAGCAGCCTGATGCGGTAGCCGAGTTCGCGGGCGAGCGCGATGTCCACAGAGGAGATCGCGCGGATACCTTCGACGTGCACGGCGGCGAAATCGACGGGGCGGTTGAACGCCAGCGCAGCCAGGATGGCGAGCTTATGGGCCGCGTCGATACCGTCCACGTCGAAGGAGGGGTCCGCTTCGGCGTAGCCGAGGCGCTGAGCATCGGCCAATACGTCGGCGAAATCGCGGCCCTGCTCGCGCATGACCGTCAGGATGTAGTTGCAGGTGCCATTCAGGATGCCGGCCACGCGGTCGATGCGGTTGCCGGCGAGCCCCTCGCGCAGCGCCTTGATGACCGGAATTCCGCCCGCGACCGCAGCCTCGAAGCCGATCGAGACCCCTTGCCGTTCGGCTTCGGCGGCCAGCGTGGCGCCGTGCACAGCCATCAGCGCCTTGTTGGCGGTCACGACCGGGCGCCGGGCCGCGAGGGCCGCTTCGACCAGGGCCATCGCCGGCCCGCTGCTGCCGCCGATGAGTTCGACGACGACGTCAACCGCCGGGTCGGAGGCAAGCGCGACCGGGTCGTCGTGCCAGCGTAAGCCGGAGAGCGAAACGCCGCGATCCCGGCTGCGGTCCCGCGCGGAGACCGCGGTCGCCACGATGGGCCGGCCTGCCCGCGCGGCGATCAGGTCGGCATTGTCGTGCAGCAGCCGCAGCACGCCGGCGCCGACGGTGCCGAGCCCGGCAACGCCGACCGAAAGCGGAGTCGTCATCCCGCGACTTCTTCGAGCGCCGACGCGTTGGTCTCAGCTTGCAAAAAGCCCCGGATGTTGCGCACCGCTTGCCGCAGACGGTGTGTGTTCTCGACGAGCGCGATCCGGACATGGGTGTCGCCGTGCTCCCCGAAGCCGATGCCAGGCGCGACCGCGACCTTGGCGCGCGCGAGAAGCAGCTTGCTGAAGCCGACGCTGCCCAAGCTCGCATAGCGCGGCGGGATCGGCGCCCAGGCGAACATGGAGCCGTCCGGGCTGGGCACGTCCCAACCGGCCGCGTTGAGCCCGCGGACGAGCACGTCCCGGCGCTCGCGATAGAGCGCGCGCATCTCGGTAACGCAATCTTGCGGACCGTTCAGTGCCGCAGTGGCGGCGACCTGAATGGGCGTGAAAGCGCCATAGTCCAGATAGGATTTCATGCGCGCAAGGGCGCCGATCAGCCGGGCGTTGCCGGCCGCGAACCCCATGCGCCAGCCCGGCATCGAATACGTCTTCGACAGGCTGGTGAACTCGACGGCGATGTCCTTCGCCCCCGGCACCTGCAATAGCGACGGCGGCACGTTGTCGCCGAAGTAGATCTCCGCATAAGCGAGATCGGAGAGGATGAAGATGTCGTGCTTGCGGCAGAAGGCGACGATCTCGCGGTAGAAATCGAGATCGGCCAGATAAGCGGTCGGGTTGCTGGGAAAGTTGACGATCAGCGCGGTCGGCTTCGGCACGCTGTGGCGCACGGCCTGGTCGAGAGCCCGCAGCATCGCCTCGTCGGGGGTCGCGGGAATGCTGCGCACTGAGGCGCCCGCGATGATGAAGCCGAACTGGTGGATGGGGTAAGATGGGTTCGGCACCAGGATGGTGTCGCCCGGGCTCGTGATGGCGGCGGCCAGATTGGCCAACCCTTCCTTGGAGCCGAGCGTGGCGACGACCTCGGTATCCGGGTTCAAGGCGACCCCGAAGCGGCGCTCGTAATAGCCTGCCAGGGCGCGGCGGAGGCCGGGGATGCCCTTACTGGTCGAGTAGCGGTGGGTCCGCGGGTCCTGCACGGCTTCGACGAGCTTGGCCACGATGTGGGGCGGCGTTCCCGTATCGGGATTGCCCATCCCGAGATCGATGATGTCCTCGCCAGCGGCCCGGGCACGCGCCTTGGCGTCGTTCACCTCGGCGAACACATACGGCGGCATGCGGCGGATACGGTGGAACTCGTTACTCATCACGCTGACTCACGAACGGGGCTTGCATCAAGAATCGGGGAGGCACGCTCAATCTACCAGACGGGCGCTCGCCTCGCGACCCGGCGCCACCGCTTGCGACCGGATCGCCGTGCTCGGCACGCCGGCAGCGATCAGCAGGGCGGCAATGGCGCCCGTCCGGCGCAGCGCCAGCGGGAGAGCCGCGCCCTGCGCATCGGGCGCAGCGGATGACGCGTCGCCGCCAGCGGTCACCGCGATCGGCCCGCCCGCGCGCTGGGCGGCAAGTGCGCGCAGCCCCGGCTCGGCCGATGCCGGCAGAGCAGCCGAACCCGGGGGAAAATCGAACCGGATGGATGGACGCGCTCGCAAGACGACCGGCGCCGGCTCGGTGGTGGGCAAACCGGACAGTTTGGGGAGAGGCGGCGCACTGGCGGGTATCGCCGGAATCGGCCCGCTCTCGACCGGGCCAGCCGAGCGAGGGGGCGTTCGGAACGCGGCGGGAGCACCCGGCTCGGCGGGCTGCGGAGCTTTCACGGCAGGCGCAGGCGGCGTCGCATTCGCCGCATCCAGCACCATGGTCGAGGTATCCGGATCGGGTGTTTGCGGCGCGGCACTGGCCGCCGGCGTTGCGCCCGCGGCTGGCCCGGGCGCCGCGGGCTTGGCCGTGGGTAGCGTGGCGGTGCCGGGCGGAGGAAAGACGAGCGGGTCCTGCGCGGCCAAAAGCCGGGCATGGTCGCGTTCGGTGGCGAGTTGGGCCGAGAGGCCGGCGCGGGTCGCCGCATCGGTGGCCGCCGGCTTGCCGGGAACACGCGCGAGGTTCGGGTACGGGTCGGTGATCCCAGGCGGCGGCGGACGTTCGTCGGCAACCGGGCCGCCCTGGAGTTGGTGCCACCAGTCGACCGGTTGATCGAGGCTGAGCTTGCTGTCGTAGAACTCTTCGACGCGGCTACACCCCGTCAGCAACGCAAAGCAGACCGTCCACAGCGCAGCCCGGCGCACAGCTTGTAGGGCGAGGGTCCGAGGGCTAGGTTGCGCGATAACGAACGTCCTCATCCATGCAAATTCCAACGCTGCGCCGCCTCCATAGCCCGGCCCAAGCGTTTCCGGAAAGGAGCCATTCCCATGGCCGAGACCGCCAACCCGGATAAAGCTGTCAAGACGATCGACCCCGCGCTGCTCACCCGCTCCATGGCCGATGTCGCCGAGCGTTCCCAGCGGCTGGTGACGGAGTGGCTGAACCGCCAAGCGCTCGAGGCGCCGCAGATCGACCCGATGAACGTCGGCCACGCCTTCATGGAGATGACGACGCAGCTGATGCGCGACCCGGCCAAGCTGGTGCAGGCGCAGATCGGGTTTTGGCAGGACTACATGACGCTCTGGCAGAACACCACGCGCCGGATGCTCGGGATTGAAAATCAGACGCCGGTGATCGAAGCCGATCCGAAGGATCGCCGGTTCAAGGACGAGGCCTGGAAGGAAAACGAGGTCTTCGACTTCATCAAGCAGAGCTACCTGCTCTCGGCGCGCTACGTGCAGGACGTCGTGAGCCATGTCGATGGCTTGCCGCCGAAGACCGCACAGAAAGTGGATTTCTACGCGCGCCAGTTCGTCGACGCGATGAGCCCCAGCAACTTCCTGCTGACCAACCCGGAGGTGCTGCGCAAGACGGCCGAAACCGGCGGCGAGAACCTGCTCCGCGGCTTGAACAACTTGTTGGCGGACCTCGAGCGGGGCCGCGGCAAGCTGACTATCAAGATGACCGACATGGACGCGTTCAAGCTCGGTGAGAACATCGCGATCTCTCCCGGCCAGGTCGTGTTCCAGAACGAGGTCATGCAACTGATCCAATACGCGCCGACGACCGAGACGGTGCTGAAGCGCCCGCTGCTCATCTCCCCGCCGTGGATCAACAAATTCTACATCCTCGACCTGCGGCCCAAGAACAGCTTCGTCCGGTGGGCGACCTCGCAGGGCCACACGGTATTCATGATCTCCTGGGTGAACCCGGACGAGAACCTCGCTCAGCTCCAGTTCGAGGACTACATGACCAAGGGCATCCTGGGCGCCCTCGATGCTATCGAGCAGGCGACCGGGGAGCGCGAGGTGAACGCGATCGGTTACTGCCTCGGCGGCACGCTGCTCGCCAGTTCGCTCGCCTACATGGACGCGGTGGGGGACTACCGGATCAAGACGGCGACGTTCTTCGTGACGATGACGGATTTCCAAGAGGCCGGCGAACTCGGGGTGTTCATCGACGAGGAGCAGCTGCGCGCGCTCGAGGACAAGATGGAGAAGCGCGGCTTCCTCGACGGCAGCGAGATGGCGTCGACCTTCAACATGCTGCGGGCAAACGACCTGATCTGGTCGTTCGTGGTCAACAACTACCTGATGGGCAACGAGCCGTTCCCGTTCGATCTGCTCTATTGGAACAGCGACAGCACGCGGATGCCGGCTGCGATGCACAGCTTCTACCTGCGCCGGATGTATCAGGAGAACCTGCTGTGCAAGCCGGGCGGGGTCACGCTTAACGGCCAGGCTATCGACCTGAGCCGGGTCAAGGTGCCGGCCTATTTCCTGTCGACGCGCGAGGATCACATCGCGCCATGGAAGAGCACCTATCGCGGAACCCAGCTGCTGGGCGGCGAGAATCGCTTCACGTTGGTCGCCAGTGGGCATATCGCCGGCGTGGTCAATGCCCCGGAGGGCGGCAAGTATAGCTACTGGACCAGCCCGACGCTGGCGCCCGACGCGGAGACCTGGCTGGCCTCTGCGACCGAGATCGGCGGCAGCTGGTGGCCGGACTGGCAGCGCTGGATCCTCTCGCACGACAAGGAAGAAGTGCCGGCCCGCCACCCCGGGGACCGCGCGCTCAAGCCGATCGAAGCGGCGCCGGGTAGCTACGTGGCCGTGAAGTTCGCCGCCTGACGACCGGCTACCCGATCAGCCTCAGCCGCGACTGGTAGTGCTGCCCGCGAGAAGCGTAGTGGACCGCGATTTGGTCCATGCGCGCCCTCTCGTCGTCCGGCAGGTCGCGCATCTTCCGGGCGGGCCGTCCGCCCCATAGCTCCCGCTTCGGGATCCGCTTGCCCGGGGTCAGTAGCGCGCCCGCGGCGAGCATGGCGCCCTCTTCGATGACGGCGCCGTCCAGCACGGTCGCGCCCATCCCGACGAAGGCGGAGTTCTCCAACCGGCACGCGTGAACCAGCGCCATGTGCCCGATCGTCACGTCTTCGCCGATCTCCAGCGACCACTCCTCGCCCGGGTTGACGTGGAGCACCGAGTTGTCCTGGACGTTCGTCCGGGCGCCGATGCGGATGTGGTTGGTGTCGCCCCGGAGCGTGCAGCCGAACCAGATGGTGACCCCGGCGCCGAGCCAGACATTGCCGATCACCGCCGCGTTCGGCGCCACCCAAGCGCCGGGCTCGAGGTGGGGCGCGACGCCGTCGAGCTCAAACAGCATGGGCGACCTCGCGCGCGTTCGCCTGCTTGAGGCCCAGCATGAGCCCGATGTTCTGCACCGCCGCTCCGGACGCTCCCTTGCCCAGATTGTCCAGCCGCGCCACCAGCACCGCGTGACCATAGGAGTCGTTGCCAAAAACGCGCAATTCCATGATGTCCGTGTCGTTCAGCGCCGTCGGCTCGAGCTTGCCGCTGGTCTCGGCGGGTAGCACCCGGACCTGTTCGGCGCCGTCGTAATAGGCGGCTAGCGCCTCGTGCAGCGCGGCCCGGGTCGGGCGACCCGGCAGCGCGTCCAGATGCAGCGGCACGGACACCAACATTCCCTGGCGCACATGCGCAACGGAGGGCACGAAGATGGGGCGCCGGGTCAAGCCGGTGCCGCGCATCAGTTCGGGCACGTGCTTATGCTCGAGCCCGAGCGCGTACAGCTCGAACGCGGGGCCGCCCTCGGCCTCGTGCGCCTCGATCATGCTGCGGCCGCCACCGGAATAGCCGCTCACCGCATTGACGGTCACCGGATAGTCGCGCGGCAGCAGACCCGCTTCGATCAGGGGGCGGATGAGGGCAATCGCCCCCGTCGGGTAGCAGCCGGGATTGGCCACGCGATCGGCTTGGGCGATCCGCGCCGCTTGACCAGGCGCCATCTCGGCCCAGCCATAGGTCCATGCCGGGTCGACCCGGTGCGCAGTGCTGGCATCCAGCAGCTTCGGCGCGTCCGCCCCCAAACTCGCCGCCAGCGCGACGCTTTCCCGGGCGGCGTCGTCAGGCAGGCACAGCACGACGAGGTCGACCGCGCGCATCAAGTCGCGCCGTGCCTCGGGGTCCTTGCGGCGCGCCGGATCGATGCTGCGGATCGCCACGCCCGGCACCTGGGCCAGGCGCTCGCGGATGCCCAGACCCGTGGTTCCAGCTTCTCCATCGATGAACACGGTCGCGTCGGTCATAGCCTTCTCCTGGCGTGATCGTCGGTTGTCCGAGCCCTCCAACGCAAGAGGGGCGGCCCCGATGGGACCGCCCCTCTCCATTGACGAAAACGCGGGTGAGATCAGCGCTTGCTGAACTGGAAGCTCCGGCGCGCCTTGGCCTTGCCGTATTTCTTGCGCTCGACGACGCGGGAGTCGCGGGTCAGGAAGCCAGCGAGCTTCAGGACGGGCCGCAATTCCGGCTCGTAATGGGTCAGCGCGCGGCTGATCCCGAGCCGGACAGCGCCGGCCTGGCCGGACAGTCCGCCGCCCGTGCAGGTGCACATGACATCGAACTGGTTGTAGCGGTCAGTCACCAGAAAAGGCTGCGTGATCAGCATGCGGAGCACGGGGCGGGCAAAATACTGCCCCACGCGCTTGCCGTTGACAGTGATCTCGCCCTTGCCGGGCTTGACCCAAACCCGGGCGATCGCGTTCTTGCGGCGGCCGGTCGCATAGCTGCGGCCCTGCGCATCGCGCTTCGGCTCACGCCGGGGTGCGTCACTCTGCATCGCGGGGATGGCCGACGCGACGGCGAGGTCGCGCAAATCCGCAAGCGTGCGGGTGGATTCGCTTTCGGACATACTCAGACCCTCGAATTCTTGCGGTTCAGCGCGGCCACGTCGAGCTTCACCGGCTGCTGGCCATCATGCGGGTGCTCGGCACCCTTGTAGATGTGTAGGTGCCGCATCTGTGCGCGCTGGAGCGGGCCGCGGGTGATCATCCGCTCGACGGCCTTCTCGATGACGCGCTCGGGATGGGCGCTCTCGAGCCGCTGCCGGATCGAGCGTCCCTTGATGCCGCCCGGATAGCCGGTGTGCCAGTAGAAGACCGACTGCTCGGCCTTGTTGCCGGTCACGCGAACCTTCTCGGCGTTGACGACGATGATGTTGTCGCCGCAATCGACATGCGGCGTGAATTGCGGCTTGTGCTTGCCGCGGAGGCGACTGGCGATGATGGACGCGAGCCGGCCGAGCACGAGGCCCTCGGCGTCGATCAACGTCCAGCCTTTGGTCACCTCGCGCGGCTTGAGCGATTGGGTAGTTCTCAACATGCGACTGTCCCGGTATGCGACAAGCCGCGCATATGAGGGAATTCTCACGTCCGGTCAAGCATTTCCGATGTGGTATCCCGATACCACACGCTCCGGCTGCCTGTAGGAACTGGTGGAGGGGGCTGGATTCGAACCAGCGTAGGCGTACGCCAGCGGATTTACAGTCCGCCCCCTTTAGCCACTCGGGCACCCCTCCGGGAGGCGCGCCGGTTAGCGCGAGAGGGGCTCGCTGTCAATCAGAGGGTCTATCGCACGCGACGACGCGGCTTCATAAAGACCGCATGCGAACGAAAAGCCCCGAACGGTCAGGCCCCAGTAGCGGACGCCCGCCCGCGCGCGACCGGGCCGGGACCGGGCCGCGGCCGAGCCGCCCGCGCGACCCGGCCGAAATCAAGCGCGACGAAGCGCAACGGACCGAGGCTCGCCGCGCCGCCGCGGCCGCCCGTGCGGAAGCTGCCGCTCGCGTACCCGCCGCCCCGCCCCGGACCACCACGCTCCGTGCACCGGCCGTCGAGGCCCCCTCCCCCGCGGCGCCTGCCCCACGGGAGCGAGGCCCGGCTGCGCCGCGCGGAACCGTGTGGCTGCACGGGACGCATGCGGTCGAAGCCGCGCTGGGCAATCCGGCGCGGCGACTGAAGCGCCTTTTGCTGACGGAGGATGCCGAGGCGGAGCTCGCGCGCCGGGTCGCCCAGCCCTGGCCACTCGCGGCCGAGCGGGTCGAGCGGAGCAAGCTCGATCACCTGCTCGGGCGCGACACGGTGCACCAGGGCGCGGCGCTGCTCGCCGACCTCCTGCCACCGCCGTCGCTGACGGCGATGTTGGAGCGGCCGGGCCCTGTGCTCGTGCTCGACCAGGTCACCGATCCCCGCAACATCGGGGCGATGCTGCGCAATGCGGCGGCTTTTGGGGCGGCCGGGGTCATCACGCAGGACCGCAACTCGCCGGAGGAAACCGGGGTCATGGCACGGGCGGCATCAGGGGCGCTCGAGCGGATACCTCTCGTGCGGGCGATCAACCTGGCGCGCACCCTGGCGGCGCTGAAAGCGGCCGGACTTTGGGTAATCGGGCTGGATGCCAGCGGTGCGGCCTTGCGGGGAGAGGCGTTGCGGGAGCGTCGGGTGGCGCTCGTGCTGGGCGCCGAAGGAGCCGGGCTGCGGCGGCTGACGCGCGAGACCTGCGACGAGCTGGCCGGGCTGCCGATGCCGGGCGGCATGGAAAGCCTGAATGTCTCGGCCGCTTGCGCCGTCGCGCTCTATGAAGTGAGCCGCCCGGCATGAGCGGTTTCGCCTCGGCGCTGCTCGAAGCGCGCCGGGCCCGTCCGCGCGTTGCTCTGGGCGTGCTGGATGGGCATCCGCGCACGGTGGCGGCGGGGGTTGCGGCGCAGGTCGAACTGGCCGGGCTGCTCGACGCCCGACAGCCGGCCGGGTTCAAGATCGGCGCGACCGCGGCGGCGATGCAACTTTATCTCGGGCTCGAGGGCCCGGCCGCCGGTTTCATGAGTGAGTCGAGCCTACACGGGGACGGCAGCGTTATGGCATGGGGAAGGTTCTTCCGGCCGGGCTGCGAGTGCGAGATCGCCGTGCAACTCGGGCGAGACCTCCCGCCCGGAGAGTGCACCGCCGCGGAGGCGCGGGACGCCGTCGAGGCCGTCATGCCAGCGATCGAAATTGTCGAGAACCGGTATGCCGACCTCGCCACGTTCGGGGCGCCCGCGCTCATCGCCGATCAGGTGTTCCACGCAGCCGCGGTGCTTGGGGCGCCACTCGCGACATGGCGAGAGCAGGATCTTCTGAGCGTGCGCGGTAGCATGTCGGTCGATGGGACGATCCGCGGAGAGGGGTTCGGGCGGGATCTGCTCGGCGGGCCGTTCGACGCCCTGGCCTGGCTGGCCAGATCGGCCGAAGCGGCGGCGTTTGGCGGGCTGCAGGCGGGCCAGATCGTCATGTTGGGGAGCGTGTGCACGCCGGTCTGGCTCGATGCTCCCGGACGGATCGAGGCCTCGTTCGACGCCTTAGGAATCGTCCGGGTCGACCTGGTTTCTTCGGGGCCGTAACGCCTCGTTAAGAAGCGCTTGCTACAGTGATGTTGGCCGCGTGAGGGTGCGGGCGATTAACTGCCAGAACGGCTACTTGGGCGATTTCCCATGACTGACTGGCACAAGATTTCGGAGCCGCTTCAACTCCAACTGGCGCAGGAGGCACTCAGGCAAGCAACGAGCAGCATCGCCGCCTATGCAGAGGCGTTGGCCGAGGAAATGGAAGCGGGTTTCATGTCGGACCGCGGCGGCAACGAAGCCTTGCGGCTTTTTGCCAGCCTCGTCCGCTCGGTCAACGCGGACAGCTCCGGCGTGGCCGGACACGCATAGAGGGACGCGAGCGCCACCCCCCCCCGTGGGGGAGAGATGGCGCTCGCAGCTCTGCGCCGCTTAGCCGTTCGCGGACGTGCTGCCGGGGATCGCGACGTAGTGTGACTGGCCGTCCCGCAGAACGCGGAGCGCGACAGCCTTCCCGTCGTGGCGTGCCGTTCGGATGGCTGACACCGCGTCGCTCGGAGACTTCACCGCCTTGGTGCCGACGCCGACGACCACGTCGCCTTCGCGGAGACCTGCGAGTTGCGCCGGTGAGTCTGGCTTCACACCGGCAACCACTGCGCCCTGGGTGTTTTCGCCGAGGTTCAGCTGACCCCGCATGTCGGGAGAAAGCGGCGCCAGGGCAACACCGATCTGCTGCTCCTTGGGCACGGAACCCTGAGACGGAGCCGCGTGATCATCGGGCAGAGTCGCGATGGTGATCGTGACGGGCTTATCCTGACCATCGCGCAGAACGTCCAGCTTGGCGCTGTCGCCGGGCTTGATGTCGGCGATCGTGCGGGCGAGTTCGCCGGGGTCGCCGATCTTGTGGTCGCCCACCGCCTGAATGACGTCGCCGTCGCGCAGACCAGCCTTGGCGGCCGGGCTGTCAGGCTGGACGCTGGCGACGAGAGCCCCGTGCGTATCGGCGCTAAGCCCGAGCCCGCTGGCGATGTCGGCGGTCAGTCGCTGGGATTCAACGCCCAGATAGCCGCGCGTGACGTGACCATCGGCAACCAACTGGTCCACGACGTTCTTGACCAGGCTGCTCGGGATCGCGAAGCCGATGCCGATGCTGCCGCCCGTGGGCGACAGGATGGCGGTGTTGACGCCGATCACCTTGCCGTCCTGGGTGAAGAGCGGCCCGCCGGAGTTGCCCTGGTTGATGGCGGCATCGATCTGCAGGAACTGGTCATACGGTCCGGCGCCGATGTCGCGTCCCAGTGCGGAGATGATGCCGGCGGTCGCGGTGCCGCCGAGACCGAACGGGTTGCCGACGGCGACGACCCATTCGCCGGGGCGAACGTGGTCGGAATCGCCCAGCTTTAATGAGGGCAGCGGGTGATTGGCGTTGACCTTCAGGACGGCCAGGTCCGTGCGCTCGTCGCGGCCGACGAGCTTGGCCGGCAATTCGGTGCCGTTGTCGAGCTTGACGGTGAACTCGTCGCCAGCGGAAGCCACGTGGTTGTTGGTGACGATCGTGCCGTCCGAGTTGACGATGAAGCCGGACCCCCGTGCCTCACGATTGCTGCCGTCTTGCTTGACCGTGATGGAGACCACGGCCGGGCGTACCTCGGACACCAGATCGGCGAAATCGGGGATCGGATGCGCGGTGCCGGAGGGCTGGATGGTCTGCGGCGTCACGGAATCCTGCGCGTAGCCGGTGGCCACGCCCGCGCCGCCCAGCACGGTGCCGGCGAGCAAGGCGGCGACGAGCGCAGCGCGCGTGCTGACGAAGGGTGATTTCTTCTGCTGTTGCATGGAGTCCTCATGGTTCGAACGTTTTCGCTGGACGTCACATAGTGAGGGCGTGCCTACGCAGTGATTTCCTCGGAATGAAGTCTCATCCACAACGTCTCTTGACCAATTACGCGCATATGCGCAGGTTTGTGCCGCCGCCCGAGAGGATCACGTCATGCTCGCCCACCTCGTTGCTCCGCTGTTGGCCCGGCGGGGCATTCACTACGGCTGGGTCATGGCCGCCGTGACCTTCGCCGTGATGCTGTCGACATCGGCAGCGCTCGGCGTCCCGGGCGTCATGCTGTTGCCGTTGCGGACGGAGTTCGGCTGGCCGGTCACGGCGATCTCCGGCGCTTTGGCGCTGCGGCTGCTGCTGTTCGGGGGCATGGGCCCGTTCGCGGCATCGATCCTGCTGCGGTATGGCTATCGGGCGACGGTGGTCACCGCGATCGTCCTGATCAGCGCCGGGCTGGGTCTGGCGACGCAGATCACGGCGACATGGATGCTGTGGGCGACATGGGGTCTGGTGCTCGGGTTGGGCTCCGGGCTGACCGCGATGGTGCTGGGCGCGACGGTGTCCAACCGTTGGTTCGCCGAGCGGCGGGGTCTGGTGATGGGCTTGCTGGGCGCCAGCTCGGCCACCGGGCAACTCGCCATCATGCCGTTCGCAGCGTACCTGGCCGAGCATGTCGGCTGGCGGCTGGCTGCGGTGCCGGCGGTCGGGGCCTGTTTGCTGGCCGGGCTGTTGGCATTGCTGCTCGGTCGCAATGAGCCGGCCGAGTTGGGCCTGGCTCCCTACGGCGCAAAGGCCACCCCGGTGCAGGCGGCACGGCCGGTCGGCAACCCGGTCACGGCGACGCTCGGAGCGCTGCGGGCGGCCTCACGCGTGCCGATGTTTTGGATCCTCGCCGGCTCGTTCTTCATCTGCGGGCTCAGCACCAACGGGCTGATCCAGACCCATTTCATCCCGCTGTGCCACGATTTCGGCCTGGGCGAGGTGCAGGCGGCTTCCGTGCTGGCGATGATGGGCGCCTTCGATTTCGTCGGCACCGTGGCGTCGGGCTGGCTTTCCGACCGTTACGACAATCGCTGGCTGCTGTTCTGGTATTATGGGCTGCGCGGCCTATCGTTGATGGCGCTGCCGTTCACCGACTTCACGCTCTACGGCTTGTCGCTCTTTGCGGTGTTCTACGGGCTGGACTGGATCGCCACGGTGCCGCCCACCGTGAAGCTCGCCACCAAGGCGTTCGGGCGGGACCAGGGGCCGGTTATCTTCGGCTGGGTGTTCGCGGCGCACCAGATGGGGGCGGCCACGGCGGCGCTGACGGCGGGCCTGTCGCGGGACCTGCTCTCCAGCTACCTGCCCGCTTTCTACGCGGCCGGGTTCATGTGCCTCGTCGCGGCGATCGCGGTGCTCTTCGCGCACGTGCGGCAGGGCAGCCCGGCAATGGCGGGCGCCGACTAGAGCAACATCCGACCGAACCGACTCGGTTCGGTCGGATAAAGTTGCTCTGCCAATAAAGGATGGAGCACTATTTCCCGAGCCTATAGACTCGGGAAGTGCTTTAGGGCCGGGACAGCTTTTCCAGCCCGAGCGCCAGCAAGCCGGCAAGAAGCCCCCAGAACGCCCCGCCGATGCCCAGCAGCGTCAGGTTGGACGCGGTGACGACGAAGGCGAGGACGGAAGCGAAGCGCTCGGTGTCGCGGTGCATGGCCGTCGTGAACGCCCCGACCAGTGGGCCGAGAAGCGCCACCCCGGCGACGGCGGCAACGACGGTCGGCGGCAGCGCCACGATGGCCGAGGTCAGAGCCGCGCCGCCGAGGGCGAACAGCACGTAGCACAGCGCATAGACCGGCCCGGTGGCGAAGCGCTTGGCCGGGTCTGGATGGGTGTCCGGCCCGGTGCAGATCGAGGCGGTGACGCTCGAGAGATTGACGGAGAAACCGCCGACCGGGGCAAGCAGCAGCGTTGCCAGGCCGGTGATGATGAACGAGGCGCTGACCGGGGGCGTGTAGCCATAGCTTCGGAGCACGGCGATGCCGGAAATCTGCTGTGTCGCCATGGTGACGAGGAATAGCGGGATGCCGAGGCTGATCAGCGTGGGGAACGAGAACTCAGGCGGCATCCAGGCCAGGTGCGGCAGCGACGCCGCAATGCCGGGGACGGCGTATCCCTCCAGCCACGCCAGCGGCAGCGCGATGCAAATGACGACCAGGGAGGCCGACGCCGGATGGAACAAGCGCGCGAGCAGGAAGATCGCGACGAGGGGTAGCACGAGGCCCGGCGCGGTTTGCGCGCCAACGAACAGGCCGAGGGCGAAGCGGAGCAAGAGCCCGGCCAGCATTCCACCAGCGATCGACGCCGGCAGGCGGCCGATCAGCGCGCCCAGCGCGGGCACGATCCCCGACAAAACCGTCAGAGCCGCGGCGAACATGAAGGCGCCCACGGCATGCCCCATGGACGTGCCGGCCGGCACGGCGCTGATGAGGAGCGCGCCGGCCAGCGACCAGGCGGTCACGATGGGCATGCGGTAGCGGAGGCTGAGATAGGCGCTGGTGGCGGCCATGCCGAGGCAGAGCGCGGCGACCCAGGAGGAAATCTGAGCCGGGGTGGCGCCGAGGTGGCGCGCCGCCTCCACGATGATGGCGAGCGTGCTACCGAAACCGACCAGGGCGGCCACGAGCGCAGAGGCAATGATCGAGAAGCGCAAATCGGACCTCCACGCTGCATTGTGACGGCCTGGCAATTGACCGTCACCCCCACGCGCGTGCAGTGCAGCGTCCATGGCCCTCCGGCGATTGATCCACGTCTTTGAAAATCTGATCGCTCCGACCGGGCCCGCACCACTCGAGGCTCCTCCGGAAGGGACGATCCGGTTCTTCTGGTATTTCGCTCGGCAAGCCCGCGGCGTCTTGGCAGCTCTGCTGATCGCCGGGCTGTTCACGGCGGGGTTCGACCTACTGATCCCGGTCTGCATCGGGCGGATCGCCGGGCTCGTCGCACATCACGAGCGGGCGACGCTGCTGCGCGACGAGGGTTGGCAGCTACTGGCGATGGGCGGCTTGATCCTGTTCGCACGCCCGGCTGCCCTGCTGAGCGAATTCCTCATCACCAACCAAGCCATCAACCCGTCGTTCGCCAACAGGGTGCGGTGGCAGAGCCACTACCATGTGATCCGGCAGAGCTGGACGTATTTCCAGAACGATTTCGCCGGGCGGATCGCCAACCGGGTGATCCAGACCGGGCCTGCGCTGCGGGACGTTCTGGTCGTGGGGGTCGATGCGGTCTGGTACATCGTGCTCTATGGAGGCAGCGCGATCGTGCTGCTCGGGGCGGTCGATTGGCGGCTGGCGGTGCCCATCGCGGGATGGTTCGCGCTCTATGCGGCGTTGCTGCGGGTGTCGGTGCCACGGCTGCGCGCCCGCTCGCGCGCCAATAGCGAGGCCCGGTCATTGCTGACCGGGCGCGTGGTCGACAGCTACACGAACATCCTCACCGTCAAGCTGTTCGCCCGGGCCGAGGACGAGGACGATTTCGTCCGGGAAGCGCTGGAGTCGCATACGGTGGCGTTCCGGGCGCAAACGCGCGCCATCACGGCGATGACGGGCGGCCTCGCGCTGATCAACGCCGCCTTGCTGGCGGGAACGGCCGCCGTTGCCATCGGATTATGGCTGCAGGGCGAAATCGAGGTGGCGGTGGTCGCCACGGCGCTGCCGCTGGTCTTCCAGATCACGAACATGGCGGGCTGGGTCGCGCGCAGCATCACCGGCATCTTCGAGAATCTGGGCCAGGTGCAAGACGGCATGCGCAGCATCGCGGTGCCGCAACAGATGCCGGACGCGCCGGGAGCCCGCCCGCTGCGGCTGACCGGAGGCGCCATTCGGTTCGAGCATCTCAGGTTCGGCTACGGGACGGAACGCGGCGTGCTGCACGGCATCGACCTGGACCTCCAGCCCGGCGAGCGCATCGGCCTCGTCGGGCGCTCCGGCTCTGGCAAGTCGACGTTGGTCAACCTGCTGCTTGGTTTCTACCGTCCCGATGCGGGTCGTATCCTGATCGATGGACAGGATATCGCCGGCGTCACGCAGGAGAGCCTGCGCGCGCAGATCGCGATGGTGACGCAGGACACTTCGCTGCTGCATCGCTCGATCCGCGACAACATCCGCTACGGCCGGCCCGGCGCGTCGGATGCCGCGGTGGAGGAGGCCGCGCGGCGTGCGGAGGCGCACGGGTTCATCCTCGAGCTGGAGGATTGGAAAGGCCGGACCGGCTACGATGCCGAGGTCGGCGAACGCGGGGTCAAGCTCTCGGGCGGGCAACGGCAGCGGATCGCGATCGCGCGGGTGATCCTGAAGAACGCGCCGATCCTGGTGCTCGACGAGGCCACGTCGGCCTTGGACAGCGAGGTCGAGGCGGCGATCCAGGGACAACTGGATACGCTGATGGAGGGACGGACGGTGATCGCGATCGCGCACCGGCTGTCGACGATCGCGCAAATGGACCGGCTCGTCTTGCTGGAGGCAGGCCGCATCATCGAGCAGGGCACGCACCGGGCGCTGCTGGCGAGGGGTGGCGCCTACGCCCGGGCTTGGGAGCGCCAGTCGGGCGGCTTCATCGCCGGCTGAACTACCGCGCCGGGCCGCGCATGGAGGCGGGTTGGCCCGGCAGGATGATCGGCAGGCCGTGCGGCTGCAGCGTGTCGCGGGCGATGCTGAACACCTGCAGCGACTTGTCGATATAGTTGCCGATGTAGACGTAGCGGCTGTCGCGGCTGAACGCGACGCCTTCCGGCAGCGCGCCGAGCGTCGCCCTGTCTCTCACCGCGAGCGTCCCATCGGGCGCGATCGTCGCGAGAACGGCCTGACCGTGGCGCGTATAGAAATAGTCGGACTTCTTGGCGCCGGTGCCGAGCAGCAGCGGCGTGACCAGGTATTTGCCGTTCGGCGAGATCGCCAGTCCCTCCGGGCCGTTGCCAACGGTGGTCAGCGCCGTGACGTGCGGATGGGGGCCGGTCAGGGCGATGGTCGTCAGTGGATCCGCGTTGTCCTTGCCGGCCCCGGTGCTCCCGACGATGGCGAACTTGCCGTCCGGCGTGATGTCGACGTTGTAGGGATTCGCCCCCACCGGGATATCGGCAGTCTTGTCGTAGGTGACGGTCTGGCCGTCGATGGTGAGGACGGCGACCTTGTTGGCCAGGTTCATGACCGCCAATGCCCGCTTGCCGTCGGGCGTTATGGCCACAGCGGCGGCTTCTTGGCCGAGCGCAACGTCACCGACGTGCTTGACCGTGTTGCCGTCGATCGACACCACGGAGACGCCCTTGCCGGCGCGGTTCGCGATCAGGACGAGCTTGCCGTCATGGCTGATGGCCAAGCCGGAAGGCTGCTGACCAACCTTGACCGTGTCGAGCAGCTTCGGCGGCTTCGCGTCGAGGTCGATCACGAACAGCCTGTCGTCGGGGGTGACCTTCCAGCCCGTATCGGGAGCGGCGTGGACCACGGAGCTGGCGAGGAGGCCAAGGCGGCCGTCCGGCGTGATCTGGAGGTTGGTCGGCGGACCCAGCAGCGAGTTCGAGAGGTCGAAGGCGGCGCGGATCTTGGGCAGGCCGGGGTTGGAGACATCGAGCACGAGCAGCTTGTCGGTGCCGGGCTGGACGTTGGTTTGGCCCTCGTCGGTGTAGGCGATCTTGCTGTCGAGACCGACGAGGATGTCGTTCGGCCCGGCGAGCGCTGGCGTCATTGCGGCCAGCGTCGCTGCGAGGACAAGCCTTCTCATCGGGCGGCGCTAGTCGGCGGCGTCGGCAACTTGGGCCTCGGCCGGCTTCTTGTGCTGGAGCTCGGCCATCTTGGTCTGCACGTGGCGGCTGAAGACATATTCGGCGGGGCGCTGCTGAGTGAGGTCGATCTCTGGGGCCATCGCCCCCTCGAGCTTCGGGCCCCGCATGGCAACCCGCAGCGTCTTCAGCGGCGAGGCGACCGCATCCATGACAGCGGTGCTTTCGTAGCCCGAGTGGACCATGCAGTCGGCACATTTCTCGTAGGCGCCGGTGCCGTATTTGTCCCAGTCGGTGCTGCTCATCAGCTCCTGGAAGGTCTTCGCGTAGCCTTCGCCGAGGAGGTAGCAGGGCCGTTGCCAGCCGAACACGTTGCGCGTGGGCTTGCCCCAAGGCGTGCAGCGATAGTCTTCGTTGCCGGCCAGGAAGTTCATGAACAACGGCGATTGGGTGAATTTCCAGCCCTTGCCGCGGCCACGCTTGAGGATGTCGCGGAACAGCTGCTTGGTCTTTTGCCGGGTCAGGAAGTGGGCCTGGTCGGGGGCGCGCTCATAGGCGTAGCCCGGCGACGTCATGATGCCGTCCACGCCCATCGCCATGACGCTGTCGAAGAACTTGGCCACGCGCTCCGGCTCGGCCCCGTCGAACAAGGTGCAATTGATGCTCAGGCGGAACCCGCGCTTCTTGGCAAGCTTGATGGCCGCCACCGCACGATCGTAGGTGCCGTCCTGGCTGACGGCGCGGTCATGCATCTCACGGTCGCCATCGAGATGGATGTCCCAGCTGAAATACGGATGCGGCTTGTACTGATCCATCTTCTTTTCGAGGAGCAGCGCATTCGTGCAGAGGTAGACGAACTTCTTTCGCGCCAGGATGCCCTCGACGATCTGCGGCATTTCCCGATGCAGCAGCGGCTCGCCACCAGCGATCGCCACCACGGGAGCGCCGCACTCGTCGACCGCGCCGAGCGCGTCGGCCACCGACAGGCGCTGGTTCAGGATCTCCGCCGGGTAATCGATCTTGCCGCAGCCGGAGCAGGCCAGATTGCATCGGAACAGCGGCTCGAGCATCAGCACGAGCGGATAGCGTTTCCGCCCCGCGAGGTGCTGCCGCACCACATACGCGCCGACTTTTGCGACTTGCCTGAGCGGGACGGACATGAGGCTGCTTTCCCTCGACCGATCTAGTGGATTTCGGCCGGAAACTTGAATTTCACATCTTCGACGACGCCGGACAGGGTCGACACGGTGATCTCGCCGAAGTGGCGAAGCCGCGCGATCACACCCTGCACCAACGTTTCGGGCGCGCTTGCTCCGGCTGTAAGCCCGACACGGCCGACGCCATCGAACCACGACGCGTCGAGAGCGGCCGCATCGTCGATCAGATAGCTCGGTTTGCCGAGCTCGCAGCCGATTTCACGCAATCGGTTAGAGTTCGAACTGTTTTTAGACCCCACCACAAGGATGAGATCGACCGATTTTGCAAGGTCACGCACCGCCTGTTGACGGTTTTGCGTCGCATAGCAGATATCGCGGACGTCCGGACCAACGATCTCCGGAAAGCGTTCGGTCAGCGCCGCGATGATTGAGCGCGTGTCGTCGACGGAGAGCGTCGTCTGGGTGATGTAAGCCAAGCGCGCCGGGTCGGTCACTTCGAGCGGCGCGACACCGGCCGCCGTCTGCACCAGGTGAACGCGCCCTGGAATTTGGCCGATCGTCCCTTCGACCTCGGCATGCCCCGCGTGGCCGACGAGAATGACCTCTCGCCCCTGCGCCACGTATCGGCGGCCTTCCGCATGGACTTTGGCGACAAGCGGGCACGTCGCGTCGATGACCGGCAGATGCCGCTGGCGGGCGATTTCCTCGACGCGCTTGGCTACCCCGTGCGCGCTGAACACGGTGATCCCGCCCGTGGGAACGTCCTCAACCTGTTCGACGAATATGGCGCCTCGCCGCCGCAGGTCGTCGACCACGTGTCGGTTGTGCACGATCTCGTGGCGGACGTAGATCGGGGGGCCGAACTTCTCCAACGCCCGTTCGACGATCTCGATCGCTCGCTCGACACCGGCGCAGAAGCCACGTGGCTGGGCCAGCACAACTTGTATCATCCGACTCCCCACAACCCAGGAAACATATCGCATTGCGGTGAAGCGGGATGCCCTGTGTTCAGGGATGCTGTTGGACTGTGGCCAGCGCGCAACAGACAGGGTCATTGGAGAGGCGCCCATGGCGCAATCCGGGCCTACTCACTACAGTTAGACCCCACGAATCGCGACCTTTCTGGCCAGGGCGTGACACCACCGTGACTTGCTCTGGCGGATGGGACGTGGTTTTGCATCCGGGCCCGCCAAAGCACTACGGCCGGCAGCGCCAAGCCCCATGCGTCCCGCGTGACGCGGAAGGAGCCGAAAGGACGTTATGAACGCGAGTATGCCGCTCCCGCCCCGTCCCGCAACAACAACTCTGGATCGCGTGACGATACCGGCCGACCTCAGGAATTTCTCGACCGAGCAACTCCGCGCGGTCGCCGACGAACTCCGCGCCGAAACCATCGACGCGGTGAGCACGACGGGTGGGCACCTGGGCGCGTCGCTGGGCGTGGTCGAGCTCACCGTGGCGCTGCATGCCGTGTTCGACACCCCACGCGACCGGCTGATTTGGGACGTCGGGCACCAGACCTATCCGCACAAGATCCTGACAGGGCGCCGCGACCGGATTCGCACCCTGCGCCAGCCCGGTGGCCTCTCCGGCTTCACCCGCCGGTCGGAAAGCGAATACGACCCGTTCGGCGCGGCCCATAGCAGCACCAGCATCTCGGCCGGGCTCGGCATGGCCGTCGCGCACGACCTCATGGGCGAGGCGGACCGCCACGTCGTCGCGGTGATCGGCGACGGTGCGATGAGCGCCGGCATGGCCTACGAGGCGATGAACAACGCCGGCGCGATGAAGTCGCGCCTGCTGGTGATCCTCAACGACAACGACATGTCGATCGCGCCGCCCGTCGGCGCCATGAGCGCTTACCTCAGCCGGCTGATGAGCAGCCGCTCGTTCCTCAACCTGCGCGATCTCGCGGCGCGGATGGCCAAGCGTTTCCCGTTCGGCCTCGAGCGCACCGCCAAGCGGGCCGAGGAGTATGCGCGCGGCATCCTGACGGGCGGCACGCTGTTCGAGGAGCTGGGCTTCTACTACGTGGGCCCGATCGACGGCCATAACCTCGACCACTTGCTCCCCGTGCTGCGGAACCTCCGCGAGGCGGAAGAGAGCGGGCCGATCCTGCTGCATGTGATCACGAAGAAGGGCCATGGCTACGCGCCGGCCGAGAGTTCCGCCGACAAGCTGCACGCGGTGTCCAAATTCAACGTGATCACCGGCGAGCAGGTCAAGGCGCCGCCGGGGCCGCCGCAATACACCAAGGTGTTCGCCGACGCGCTGGTCGCGGAAGCCGCGGTCGACAGCAAGATCGTCGCGATCACGGCGGCGATGCCGTCCGGCACCGGGCTCGACCGGTTCGCCAGCCGCTTCCCGGACCGGCTGTTCGACGTCGGCATCGCCGAGCAGCACGCGGTGACGTTCGCGGCGGGTCTGGCGAGCGAAGGCATGCGCCCGTTCTGCGCCATCTACAGCACCTTCCTGCAGCGGGCCTACGACCAGGTCGTGCATGATGTGGCAATCCAGAACCTGCCGGTGCGGTTCGCGATCGACCGCGCCGGGCTGGTGGGGGCGGACGGCGCAACCCATGCCGGGAGCTTCGACCTGGCTTATCTCGGCTGCCTGCCCGGCATGACGATCATGGCGCCGAGCGACGAGCTCGAGTTGATGCATATGGTGGCGACCCAGGCCGTGTTCGATCACGGGCCGAGCGCGGTGCGCTATCCCCGCGGCGCGGGCACCGGTGTGGCGCTGCCCGACCGCGGGACGCCGTTGCCGATCGGCAAGGGCCGGATCGTCCGAGAGGGGACGGCCGTCGCCATCCTGTCGCTCGGGACGCGGCTGGCCGACAGCCTCAAAGCCGCCGACACCTTGGCGGCGCGCGGGTTCTCCTGCACGGTCGCGGACGCGCGCTTCGCCAAGCCGTTCGACGTCGCGATGGTCGAGCAATTGGCGCGGCACCATGGCGTGCTCGTCATCGTCGAGGAGGGTTCGACCGGCGGCTTCGGCTCGGCCATCCTGCAGCACCTGTCGACCCGCGGGCTGCTCGACGGCGAGCTGAAGGTCCGCTCCATGACGCTGCCCGACGTGTTCATCGAGCACGGTTTGCCGGCTGCCCAGATCATCGAGGCGCGGCTTGGCGCGGCCGACATCGCGGAGACGGCGTTGCGGGCGCTAGGGCAAGGCGAGTCCGCGACGCTGGCGGCGGTTCCCCGCCGATGATGGTCGGCCGTCGCCCGTTCGCACTCGGCCTGGCCGCATGCGCGCTGCCGCTGGTGAGCGCGAGGGCTGCCGATCCGGACGCCGTCGCGCCGATCCAGGCACTCGATCAAGCGCTGCTGGCCGCCATGAAAGCCGGGAAGCAGACGCCATTCGCCCAGCGCTACGCCGCGCTCGCGCCAGCGGTCGAACGGGCCTTCGACCTCCCAGCCATCCTGCGCGCGTCCGTCGGGCTCCGCTGGTCATCACTGACGCCGGCCGATCAGCAGCGCTTGCTGGAAGTGTTCCGCAAGTTCACGGTCACGAGCTACGTCGCCAATTTCGACAAATACAGCGGCGAGCGGATCGAGGTTGTCCCGGAGACACGGAAGGTCGGCGCCGATCAGATCGTGGGCACGCGGATCGTGAGCGGCAGCGATACGACTCCCATTGATTACGTCATGCACAAAGGCGCTGACGGATGGCGCGCAACCGACGTGCTGCTGAATGGTTCGATCAGCCAAGTGGCGGTCAACCGATCCGACTGGCGGGCTCTGCTCGCCTCCGGAGCCGGACCGCTGATCGACAGTCTGCAGCGCCGGGTCGCAGCGTTGTCCGGGGGCGCAATCACCTGAGCGGCCCTCCGTGCTGACCGAACTAATGGCGTTCGGCTGTGCCGGGGTCGCCGGGGCCGGCGTTGTCCAATCGGCAGCAGGCCTTGCATTGCTGATGCGCCAGCGGCGGGAACACGCTCCCATGCTGACGGAGTGGCCGGCCATCACCGTGCTGAAGCCCCTGTGCGGCGGAGAAAGCCTGCTCGACGCAGCGCTGCGGAGCTTTTGCGCGCAGGATTATCCCAAGTTCCAGATCGTGTTTGGTGTCCAGAGCGCGGCCGACGCGGCGCTTGAGGAAGTCGACCGGCTCCGGCGGCAGTTTCCCCATCTGGACATGGACATCGTCATCAACGGCGAGCGGCACGGCCGGAACAGCAAGATCGGCAATCTGATCAACATGTACCCGGCCGCGCGGCATGAGGTCATCGTGATCTCCGACAGCGACATCCACGCACCGCCAGACCTGCTGCGCAGCGTGGCGGGGGCACTGCGGGCGCCCGGCGTCGGCCTGGTCACGACGCTCTACACCGGCATGCCATCCAGCCGGACCCTGAGTGGCGCGTTGGGCGCGGCCCAGATCAACCACAGTTTCCTGCCGGGCGCGCTGATGGCCCGCGGCTTAGGACGGCAGGACTGCCTCGGCGCGGTGATGGCGCTGCAGAGCGACACGCTGGACCGCATCGGCGGGCTCGCCGCCCTGAAAGACCAGATCGCCGACGACGCGCTACTGGGTCGCCTGGTGCGCGCCCAGGGGCTGCGTGTCGCGCTCGCGTCGGCGATCCCCGCAACGACCGTGCCCGAAACCCGCCTGCCCGCCCTCGTCTCGCACGAGCTGCGCTGGATGCGGACGGTCAAATCGGTGGCCCCTATCGGTTTCCCGTTTGGTGCGGCCCAGTATCCGCTGTTCTGGGCGACGTTGATGCTGGCCGCCGCGCCGGACGCCCTTACTGCGTGGTTTGCGTTCGGGCTGGTCTGGATCGCACGGGGCGTCCTGGCGGCGCGGGTCGACAGCATCTTGCGGACGACCGGAAGATTGCGCTTCTGGTATCTGCCGTTCCGCGATGCCTTGTCCGTGGTCATCATGGTGGCCAGCTATTGGTCCAACCGCGTCGCGTGGCGCGGGCAAGAATACCGCGTTACCTCTCTTTCAGAGGCCGTGCTCCAGCCCGGCAAGGGATAGTTTTTCGATGATGAAGACGTTGTTCCTGCAACCCCCGTCGTTCGGTGGCTTCGACGGGGGAGCCGGGTCGCGCTATCAGGCCAAGCGCGAGATCAAATCGTTCTGGTATCCAACGTGGCTCGCCCAGCCCGCCGCGCTCGTGCCGGGCAGCCGGCTGATCGACGCGCCGCCGGCCAATCTCGGGCTCGAGCCGATCCTGGAAGACATCAAGCAGCGTGACCTGGTCATCATGCACACGAGCACGCCCTCGTTCGCGTCGGACGCCAAGGTGGCAGCGGCGCTGAAAGAGGCAAAGCCGTCGCTGAAGATCGGCTTCGTCGGCGCCAAGGTGGCGGTGCAGCCGGGCGAAAGCCTCGAGGGCGCCCCGGCGGTGGACTTCGTGGCGCGCAACGAGTTCGATTTCACCTGCCTCGAGGCGGCGGAAGGGCGCGACTTCGCCGACATCGACGGGATCTCCTACCGTGACGCCAACGGGACGGTCGTGCACAACAAGGATCGGCAGATCCTCGAGGACATGGACCAGCTGCCGTTCGTGACGGACGTGTACAAGCGCGACCTGCGGATCGAGGATTACTTCATCGGCTACCTGCAGCACCCCTATGTCAGCCTCTACACCGGTCGGGGCTGCAAGAGCCGGTGTACCTTCTGTCTCTGGCCGCAGACCGTCGGCGGACATCGCTACCGCGTCCGCAGCCCGGCCCATGTCGCCGCCGAGATCGCCCACGCGCAGAAGCTGTTCCCGCAGGTGCGGGAGTTCTTCTTCGACGACGACACCTTCACCGACAACCTGCCGCGGGCCGAGGCGATCGCCAGGGAATTGGGCAAGCTCGGAGTGACCTGGAGCTGCAACGCGAAGGCCAACGTGCCGCGCGAAACGCTCAAGGTTCTGCGGGACAACGGGTTGCGTCTGCTGCTGGTCGGCTACGAGAGCGGCAACCAGCAGATCCTTCACAACATCAAGAAGGGCATGCGGATCGAGGTCGCCCGCCAGTTCACGAAGGACTGCCACGAACTGGGCATCAAGATCCACGGCACGTTCATCCTTGGCCTGCCGGGCGAGTCGCAGGAGACGATTGAAGAGACGATCAAGTTCGCCGTCGAGGTGAATCCTCACACGTTGCAGGTATCGTTGGCAGCGCCGTATCCGGGCACCTTCCTCTACGATCAGGCGGTCGAGAACGGCTGGCTGGACGCGACGCACGCGGAGCTGATCGACGAACGCGGCGTGCAGATCGCCCCGCTCCACTACCCGCATCTGTCGCACACCGAGATCTTCGACAGCGTGGAGGCGTTTTACCGGCGCTTCTATTTCCGCGCGCCCAAGATCGCCTCCATCGTCGGCGAGATGGTTACCAGCCCGCAGATGATGAAGCGGCGCCTACGCGAAGGCGTGGAGTTCTTCCACTTCCTCCGCGAGCGCAAGAAAGCGGCTTAGTCCACGAGGTCGATCGCCAGTAGCTGCTTGGTCGCTGCCATGAAGAGGCGGCGACTATCGGGACCTCCGAAGCAGCAATTAGAGACGACCTGCTCGGTGCGGATGAACCCCAATTTGCGGCGGTCCGGCGACCAAACGTGGACGCCGTCCGCCGCGGACGTCCAGACCCAACCGCGCCGGTCGATGGCGAAGCCGTCGGGATATCCGTGGTCGGTGTGGCAGAAGAAGCGCCGGTTGGAGAGTGTGCCGCCCTCGCCCACGTCGAAGACGATGATCTCGTGCGTGCTGCCCTTCCCCGCATTCGGGATCTCACGCAGGGAAAGCGCCGTGTCCGACACGTAGAGGGTCTTGCCGTCCTGCGTGAAGCCGATGCCGTTGGGCTCGGCAAAATCGGCCATGCGTCTGAGGTCGCCGCTGGCCGGGTCGAAGCGGTAGACGCTGCGGTGGTCTAGATCGGGCTCGGCGAGGCTACCTTGGTTGGGCATCAGGATGCCGAATGTCGGGTCGGTGAACCAGATCGTGCCGTCGGGTGCGACGGTGAGATCGTTGGGCGAGTTGATCCGTTTGCCCTCGAAATGGGTCACGATCGGAACGGGCTGCGCGGGCGGCGGTTCATCGGAGCGGCTGATGCAGCGGCGTCCATGCTCGCAGTGGACGAGGCGTCCCTCCGCGTCGACGGCGTTGCCGTTCATGAAATAGGTGCCGTCGATGGCCGTCTCGACATGACCGTCCGGGTGCAGGCTGAGCAAGCGCCGGTTCGGCACGTCCGACCAGTAGAGCAGGCCGGAGGGCGGGTGCCACACCGGGCCCTCGGCATGCAGGGTGCCCTCGTAGAGGATCAGAAGTTCGCTATCGGCCGGCAAGACGGCCGATAGGCGCTCATCGTCGATCTGAACGCCGCGGAAGTTCTCCACCGGCTTCGGTGGACCGGCGCGGCGCAGCAGGTGGCCGGGCAAAAGCGATTCGTCCATCGCGATCATCTCTCTCACAGGATCGATTTGAGCGCCGCGACCACGCGGTCACGGCCGGGAGGCATGTCGCCGGGCCGGACGACGGAAACACCGTCAGTTTCCAAGACGTCGAGTTCAGTGCCACACGCCCCCCGGCGGGCGCGCAACGCGACCCGGCGGTCGCCGACGCGAACGTTGCGCACCGTCAGCTCCGGCAGCCATTCCGGGAGTGCAGGGTCAGCGACGAGGGCGCGGCGCGGCGCCACCGGCATCAGGCCCATGAACGTATTGACCAGGAGGATGATGGCGCTGGCAGACCAAGCCTGCGGCGAACACGCGCCGGGGTAGAGGCCGGGGTGCGGGTGCGTCGCGTCGCGAGGGTGGCCGCCGAACACTTCGGGGAGGCGGTCGAGGTCGAAAATCTGACTTGCGGCGAATAATCCCGCGGCGAGGCGAAAGAAGTGCTCGTCGAACCCATAGCGTCGCAGGCCGAACCCGGCCACCGCGTTCGGCGAGGGCCACACCGTGCCCAAGTGGTAGCCGAACGGGTTGTAGGCGGGGTGCTTGGCCGACAGGGTGCGGATACCCCAGCCGCTGAACAGCTCTTCCGACATGATACGGTCTGCGACGACCGTGGTTCGCGAATCGTCGATGATCCCATAGGCGAGGCAGCTGCCGGGATCGGAGGCTACACTGCGGACCTGCTTGCCCTCGGGATCGAGCGCGATGGCATAGAACTGTTCGTCCGGCATCCAGTAGGAATCGTTGAACCGACGTTTCAGCGCCGCGGCCTCGGCGAGCAGAGTTTGGCCGGTCCGCTCGTCGCCGATCGCGATCATCGCCAGGCCGAGCGCCTGCTTGCCGGCGTAGTACAGGGCTTGGACGTCGGCCATCGCGATCGGGTCGGGCACCATGGCGCCCTCGTGGGTCAGGACCGCCTCGCCGCTATCCTTCCAGCTCTGGTTCTTTACTCCTTTGGGTGATCGCCTCTGATACGGGTAGAAGCCTCGCTCGTCCTCGTTGTGCCGCATCCAGGCCAGCGTGCCGTCCAGTCTCTCCCGTAGCGAGCGGAAGAATTCGGCATCGCCCGTGTTGGCGAACTCGGTCGCGGCTGCGAGCAGAAACAGGCCCGGCGTGGACTGATCGCCGTAGTAGCGGAGGAAGGGCGAAATTTTGAGCTGGGCGAGCGGCCCGAGCTGGCGCTGGTGCAGCACCTTGCCGGGCTCGGCATCGATCGCGTCGTTCGTTTCGGTCGCGTTGAATGGGGTGATGACGTCCAGCGCGCCGCGCATCGTCAGGGGCGAGAGCACCGCACTCTGCAGGGCGGCGACATAGGCGTCACGGCCGAACAGCCCGGTGAAGTTCGGCATTCCGGCGACGACCATGTAGGGCGCGGCACCCTCTCCCTCCAGGATCTGAAGCGAGACCAGGTCGGAAACGGCCTGCTCCCATGCAGCCTGCACGGCGGGGTTGGCGGCCTCGATGGTCTGGCAGCCCGCCTCCCATTCGCGTCGCTTGACCGCCGGCGACGCTCCCGGGTCGAAAGCGCCGCCGGGTCCGTAGAATGGGGCGTAATCGGTGCCGAGGAAGTGCGGGTGCAGCGCCAGGGTGAGACGGCGCGCCTCCTGCGGCGCGAGGTGGAGCGGGCAGGCCAGTCCGTCGCCGAGATCATGGACGACCGGGGCGCCGGCGAGCACGCACCGGCTGCTCAGGTCGAGCTCCGGGTGCAGATAGTCAAAGCGGAGAGTGCCGCCCTCCCCGCCTGGGCACCAGTGGCGTTCGACGAGGCCTTTCTGTTTGCGGTTACCGGCCAGCGCCTCGTTGAAATCGGCGAAATCGGCGTCCAGCTCGACGACGAGGGCCAGATCGGCTGCGGCGAGGCCGTGGTTCGTGACCGTGAGGTCGACGTGCAGCCCAGAGCCACAATAGCCATTCACCTGGATCTTGATGGCCTTCCGCACCACCTCGCTCCCACTGGGGCCCTTGTGTTCGCCCGGCGGTTCGGCGGCCCGGGCCGCGGGGGATGGGGCGAGATGGTAGCTCGTGATGCAGTGGTGATCGGCGACATTGGCCGAGACACAGGAAATTTGCGTCTCCTCGACGCGCAGGTGGAAGCGGGACAGGAACCGGGTCTGATGGAGGTAGACGCCCTCCAAGCCCTTGCCGATCCAGCCCTGAACATCGGTGACCAGCACGCTGTAGCCCTGGTGCGCAATAAGGTCATCCGGCCGGACCGTGCACCGGTTGACGTCACGCAGCCGCGTCGTGGAGGGGAGGACTTTTCCGGTGCTGCGGATCGTGGCGGGATCACGGATCGAGGTCGCGCACATGGTGACGATTGCTCCGGCAACGTCGAGCCATTTGTAATGCGCGAGACGCCGGTTTGTTGCTTGCGGAGGCGAATCGGACGGCTTAGCCGTGCTCGGCCGAGACAATCCGGAACAGGTAGTCTTCACCATTCGGGCGGCGGAGACGCACGAGTTCGCCGGGTCGGAACACCGAACCGTCGAACGTCCAGATCGGGTCATCCTCGCTGCTCGTGCTCTGCAGCGCCCACCCCTCGTCGATGCGAATGATCTCCAACGGCCGCGCGTCGGACCCGGCGCGCATGCGCCACGCGAGCCACGGGCTCGCCGCGCCATGGTATGCGTCGACATCCATGTGGCCTTGTGCGGTCAGCTCCGGAGACAGCACGAGCCGGTCATCCAAATCGCCTTGAAGCTTGCCGGGTCCTTGAACGAGCACCAGGGTAAGCTTCGTCATTGATCGTTCGGACTTACCAACATACGGAGATGAACGCGCCACGCGGCCCCGGGTTGAGATCAGATCGCAACACGAACGCCGAGTTCGACGACCCGGTCGCTCGGAATACGGAAGAACTCCGTCGCCGGGACAGAGTTGCGGGCCAGCAGCAAGAATAGGAAAAGCCGCCACTTGGGCAATTTCGGCACCAGGGCACGGACCAGAACCTCGCGGCCCAGGAAGAAGCTGGCCTGCATCGGGTCGTAGTCCAACCCTTGCGCGCTGGCTTCTTCCAATGCCCGCGGGATGTTGGGGCTTTCCATGAAGCCGTAGCGCAGCGTCACCCGGTGCACGCCGGGCGACAGCTCCTCGATCGACATCCGCTCGGCCGCCGCAACCTCTGGTACGTCGAGGGTGAGCACGGTGACGAAGACGACCCGCTCGTGCAGCACCTTGTTGTGCTTGAGGTTATGCAGGAG
>JAVVHH010000032.1:0-29858 GCA_032249615.1 Acetobacteraceae bacterium | reverse complement strand
CGAGGGCGTGTCCAGACTGTTCCCCTCGCTCGCCCACGGCCCCTCCGTCGTCCAGGATGACCCGGCAAGCCTTGTCCGCGTGGTGCTCGAGGGCGTCGGCACCGCCGGCGCACCGACCGCACCAGCCATGCCTGCCTTCGGATGGACCGCAGTCATTTCGGACGGATTGCTCTCCGATGCACAGCTTGAGAGCGTCATCTGCGCCGGCGAGGCCCATTCCGGTCACCTGGCCGGATCGTGGAAGGTCGATGAGACCTTCGACATCGTTCGGCTGCGCCCGATGACGCGGAGAATGCGGTTCGCTTCCGCCGAGGCTGGTTTCTCGGTGACGGCACCGGGGCCGGCAAAGGCCGCCAGGTTGCCGGCATCCTGCTCGACAACTGGCTGAAGGGCCGCCGCCGCGCCGTCTGGGTGTCCAAATCCGACAAGCTGATCGAGGACGCGCAGCGCGACTGGTCTGCGCTCGGCCAGGAACGACTGCTGGTCACGCCACTGTCGCGCTTTCACCAGGGCACTCCGATCCGTCTCGATCAAGGCATCCTATTTACGACCTACGCCACTCTGCGCACCGATGGGCGCGACGCCAAGGTTTCGCGCGTGCGGCAGATCGTCAATTGGTTGGGCGCCGATTTCGACGGCGTCATCATCTTCGACGAAAGCCATGCCATGCAGAACGCCGCTGGCAACAAAAGCGAGCGCGGCGATCAGGCCGCCTCGCAGCAGGGCCGCGCCGGCCTGCGCCTGCAACACGCGCTACCGAATGCCCGCATCGTCTATGTGTCCGCGACCGGTGCCACCACGGTTCACAATCTCGCCTATGCCCAGCGGCTCGGCCTGTGGAGCGGCGAGGATTTCCCGTTCGCCACCCGCGCCGAGTTCGTCGAGGCGATTGAGGCGGGCGGTGTTGCCGCCATGGAGGTGCTGGCACGCGATCTGCGGGCGCTCGGCCTATATGCGGCACGGTCGCTCAGCTACGAGGGCGTCGAATATGACATGGTTGAGCACCAGCTCACCGATGAACAAATCCGCATTTACGATTCCTATGCCGGCGCCTTCAGCATCATTCATAACAATCTCGACGCGGCCCTGAAGGCGACCAACGTTACAGGCGATACCGGCACGCTGAACGCCCAGGCCAAATCCGCTGTCCCCCGTGGCTGGCCTCATGCGCGAACCGCACCTGGTGCCGGTGCAACTCATTCGCCAAGTGGCATCGTCGCACGGCGACGCCGTCCACTTTGGGGAGATCGGTATGGAGGGCTTTCCGTCAAGAAACGCGCCATTGGTCGGCCAGACACTCTGCGGGCCTCGTTCGAACAAGGACACGCCGGCTGCGTCGTCCAAGGGCGGCAAGTCAGCGATGGATTATCGCGCATTTCAGATGCGATAAAACTCTTGCTTCCCAGCGTCGAGTATGGGATTGTCGCGCATCTGAGATGCGGGCTAATCCAATGGCGATCCACTTGGTCGGAGAGACGATAGACGCCAAACGAGCATACCAGCGCGCCCAAAGCGGCGAGTTAATCTCGCTCGTTCGCGGCGTCTATGCGGATCACGACGGCGCCACAGAGATGGCTATCCTGAGCCACGCCGTCCGCATCGCGCATTACCTCTACCCAAACGCCTACTTATCATCCGCCAGCGCGGTCCTGCTCGCGCCCAGCCCGGATGGCCGCCTCTTCATCAGTGGCCGTCGCAACCAGCGCACAAGGTTGCGGACCCTGGAGATCATCCAAAACGAAGCGCCGAGCCACCCCTCGACGGCGATCGCCGTCATTGGCGATGATCTCGGAGAACTGCGCATGGCCGCGTCGTCGCCACGACAGCGCTTCCTCGAAGCCTTTCGGCTAAGGAGCGAGCACGCCAGCGCCATCACCGCCGAGATGCGCGCGCAAATGGCCGCGCGGCTGGTGGCGGAACACGGCACGCCCCAGGCGGCGGCTGATGCGGTGTGGGCACTTGCCCGCGAGAACGAATGGTATCGGGAGGGCGAGGGCGCCGAACGCTTTCTCCTCGCCAAACCCGGCGGCGCGGCGCCCGTGAACAAGGCCGCGCTCAATCTTTTGGTCGCCTGGCACGGCGATCTGGTCGGTCGGTTGACCCATGACGGCTTCGAATGGCGTTGGAAACCCGAGCGGCGCTCCGGTCCGGCGCTCATCCGCGAGACGATTCCTGGCAAATTGCCGGCCTTCATCGAATCACTGCTGCCCGAGGGCTGGCTCGCCCAGGTCCTGCATGAACGCGACGAGCGCGACGCTCTGCGAAATGGTCGACGCTACATGTCGAACATCGCCATCGTCGAAGACCGCGATCAGCGGGCGGCGCTGCCGCCCGACGTGCTGTCGACCCCACTCGCCAGCTTTGCCGCCGGCGGTCGCTTCACAGGGGTCTATGCCGGCCCCCGACGCGGCGAAATCGAAGAGACCTTCGAGCAGAATCTGGCGCGCATCTTTTCTCGCGCCGAAACACCGCGCTTGTCCGGGGTCCAGATCAAGGCGCCGATGAGCCTGACCGAGGACGGCGCCCTGGTCCCGGGGATCGACCAGCCCTTCACCCACATCTTGAAGCCGGCGGGCGCTGCGGGCTTCGACCTGCTGCCAATGGTCGAGTGGCTATGCCTCGAACTCGGGCGCGCCGCAGGCTTCGAGACGCCAGACGCCGCGTTGATTGCGATGCCGGACGGCATGCCGCCGGCCCTGGTCGTCGAACGGTTCGACATCAGGCGGGGACCGGACGATCAGCGCCGGCTCGCGATGGAGGATTTCTGCTCCATCTTAGATCTTCCGACATCGGCGAAATACGATGGAACGATCGAGAGGGTGGCGCGCGCCTTGCGCCCGCTGTCCACTGATCCGGCCTCGGACCTCAACATCCTGTTCCGACGCGCGGTGTTCGCCTGGTTGATCGCCGATGGCGATATGCACCTGAAGAATCTCGCCGTCCTCAAGACGGCCGAAGCGGGGGCCAAAACGTTCACTTCCGTCCGTTTTGCGCCCCTCTACGATGCCGTGACCACGCGGGTTTTCGCAGGCCTTGCCGGCGATCGAACGGCCCTGAAACTGAACGGCAAGGATGATCGTCTGACGCGCCAGGATTTTCTCGCCTTGGCGCGCACAATCGGTCTTAGGGTCGATGATGCTGAAGCCGGACTCGACGCCCTCGCAACGCGCGTCACTGATCGCCTTCTGACGCTTCAGCTCCCCGCTTTCGCCGGTGAGTTCGATAGCGCCAAGACCGTGCGCGATAAGGTTCAGGCCATCGCAGCCGCACGTTGCGTGTCTCTTTCCACGAAACGCCGGTCTGAGTGATCGTGCTGAAAATGGCGACCGCAACACCCGACCTCCGACAGTCACTGCGCCAGTGTTCATTACCCTCGATCCGGAGAGGTGACGCGTGGCTGGACATCCGCCCGATTTTTAAAACGCCGAAGTGAATTCCTCCATGAACCCAAAAAAGAACATGGTCTTGCCCCTGCACCAGGCGCGCTGAAGGCCCAGCGCCTTCAACCGAGAGCCGTCTTGGCAACTTTACCTTGGTAGCGGATCGGTCCCTTGATCGAGCAAGGCAAGATAGTCCGCGTAGGCGTAAATCCGGCCGCGTTGCCGTCCAGTGGTCTCGCGCACGATATCGACCTTGATCAAATTATTCAGCGCGATCCCGGCGGTGGGAAAGGAGACGCCGAGCTTTTCTGAAACCGTCTGGATAGTGACGATCGGGCTGGCCTGCATCAGTTCATGGACCCGAAGCGCTGACGCGGCGGCGCGGCCGAGGCGGGCAATCTTCTGTCGATGGGCGTCGAACATGGCGATCAGATCGCGCGCCGTCGCCGCGGCTTGCTCGGCGGTCTCCGCAACGCCGGTCAGGAAGAACTCCATCCAGGTCTCCCACGTCCCGGCCTGCCGGACCTCCTGCAGGAGCCGGTAATAGTCGTCGCGCCGGGATTTCAGGAACAGGCTGAGATAGAGGATCGGCTCGCGCAGCAACCCCGCCTCACACATGATCAGCGTGATGAGCAGCCGACCCAGGCGCCCGTTGCCGTCGAGAAAGGGATGGATCGTCTTGAACTGGACGTGGGCCAGGCCCGCCCGGATGAGCGGGGGCAATGCCGGATCCTCGCTGTGTAAGAAGCGCTCCAGCGCATCCAGGCGTTCGTCCAGCCGGTTCGGCGGCGGCGGCACGAACAGAGCGTTGCCGGGTCGGGTTCCGCCGATCCAGTTCTGCGAGCGACGGAACTCGCCCGGTTGCTTCGCGGCGCCCCGTCCGGACTTGAGCAGGATGGCGTGCATTTCGCGGATCAGCCGCAGCGACAGGGGGAATCCGCCCCGCATCCGGGAGACGCCGTGCTCGATCGCTGCTACGTAGTTGGACACCTCGGTCACGTCGTCGAGTTCGACCGTCGGCGCTTCGTGATTTTCGAACAGCAGGAGGTCCGACAGCGAGGATTGCGTGCCCTCGATCTGCGAGGACAGGAGGGCTTCCTTGCGGACGTACATGCAGAGAAACAAGGGCGTCGAGGGTAGGATCGTCGTCACGCCATCGAGGCGCCCGACCGCGGCGATGGCGCGTTCGTAGACGCGCATGAACCGCCCAAGCTCGAGCGCCGGCTTTGGCGGCAGCGGGGCGGGCACATAGGCGCGCACGCGCTCGCCTGCGGCACTCGTCTCGACATAGGCGCCGAGCCTTTGATTCTGCCCGTCCGTCACACCCGATCCTTTATCTAGCCCCGCCCCTGTTAAGGCTTATGGCTATATACCTTAATAGCACTGGACGCTAATTCAAACATGCCAAGCGGCCGGCGATATCAGCTTCGCCTTCACGGTGCTCATTCAGCTCCCACCAGGGGTAGCAGGAGACGGCCATTCGTCTGCGGAAGCCGGCGAGATGACCCGGCACCCGCACGGACGGTTCGACCTTTTCGCGTCTGGGCCGCGGTCTTCGGCTCGCCCTTGGTCTCGCCGTCCAGATATTTCGCTATTTCCGCCGATCCCTGGTCAGCGGCGACGGCAAGGGCCGCATCGAGATGGACATATCTCTGCGTCACCCCGCGCGACGAGTGACCGAGCAATCCGGCGATCGTCAACTCGGAGAATCCCAGATCGCCGGCGATGCTGGCAAAGGTGTGTCGAAGGACGTGCGGGGTCACGCCGGCAAGTTTCGCCTTGGCGCAAACCCGATCGAGCACTCGAACGACACCGATGAAATGCCCGTCGCCGACGTCGGCGGGGAACACGTAGGGCGAATGCTCCAGGACGGGCTGGCTTTCGATGCACTCGATCGCCGAGACGCCGACCACCCGGAGCTGCTCGCCGCTCTTGGTGTCGGGGAAGTGGATGGCGTGTTCCTGCCGATTGAGCCACGCACGCTGGGGCTCAGGGCCTCCATCCGCCGGAATCCCGTCAGCAGCATGAGCCGGATCGCGCCGAGGCCTGTCGGATGCTCGCCGGTAGCCGTAAGTTGCCGCATAACTTTCCCGAAATGGGGAACCTCGTCGGCACTCAGCCGGCGCTTGACCTTGCGGGACGCCATCTGACGCACACCCGAGGCTGGGTTCTTCTCAATGAGGCCCAGCCGTGTGGCGTGCCCGAGCAAGGCCCGGAAGGTGCTGATCGCCCGGGCCGCGACGCAGGCGCCGCCCGTGGACCGGCCACCACGGCCTTGCGCCTTCTTCCCGCGCCGACTTGCCTGCGGCGATATCCGCCTGCATCGCCTCGACGTCGCGCAGTGTGAGGTTACTCACGAGGCGCGGACCCAGCAGCGGCTTGATATGAGTCTCGATTCGGCTTCGATCCATACGAATTCCGGATTCTGCTTCCCCGGAAAGCCCGGCGGAGGCCGGGGAAGCAGGGGGGAAGCACGAAAACGGGTTTCGAAGGGTGGGAAGAGGATACCGTGGGGATGGGCGACTGCAAGACAAGGGGTTGTAGAATAAGGGCTTAGCGGGCTACGGGATAGAAAAAGATGCTGCTGGATAGACGGCGTTTGAAACTTGCCAAGGTTGGGGTCGAGGGTTCGAATCCCTTCGCCCGCTCCAGGATCCTACAATTGGATCAGGTACCTACCTTTTGGCGAAGTTGGTTACGGGCGCGCCTCGTGGTTGTCCCTGGAACGACGCCGGAAGCTGCGGCATAGATTAGTCCCGGGAGGCAGCGTTCGTCTTCCGTCGGTCTGCGCTCCGACCTGCGTCACTGCGGGTAGGCCGGTCCGAGAGTTCCGAAACACCGCTCGATCGTGGTCAGAACGATCTGCTGGGCTGCTCGCTCGCGATCCGCCGGCCTAACAATTCGGCCATGGTTCGATTTTTCGTAGCCGTGCCGCACGAGGCGGCGGAGGTGGCCCGCGGTCAGGTCAGTGCAGGCGCGGCAGGTTTGGGTGCAGCCCTGGATACCCGCGGCGACGCGGCACTCAGTCCGACAGGATGGCGACCGCACGGGTCCAGCCGGCGGAGCCGCGATGTACTTTGACCGGGAAGGCGGCGACGGTGAATCCGTCGGGCGGCAATGCTTCGAGACCGTGCAGCTTTTCGATCTGGCAGTATGCGCGGTCGCGGCCGACGCGGTGTCCTTCCCAGATCAGGCTGGCGTCGCCGGTTTCTTGCACGCGCCGCTTGGTGTGGCTGAAGGGCGCGTCCCAGCTCCAACCGTCGGTGCCGACCACGCGGATGCTCTGCTCGGTCAGCCAAAGCGTCGCGGCCCGGCCGAAGCCGCAGCCGGCGTCGATGTAGTCGGCCTCGCCGTAGCGCGACCCGGCGCGCGTGTTGGCGAGCACCATCTCGAGCGGACGCAGCACGTGCCCGATCCGCTTGAGCTCGGCCTCGATTTCGGCCGGGCTGACGACGTGGCCGTCCGGCAGATGCCGGAAATCGAGCTTGACGGCGGGCTGGAACAGCCATTCGAGCGGCACCTCGTCGATACGCATCGAGGGCTCGCCACCCGGCACGATGGCCTCGTTCATGCGGCTGAAGTAATGGTATGGCGCGTCCACGTGCGTGCCATTGTGCGTGCTTATCATGCAGCGCTCGATCGCGGCGTATTCGCCCTCGGGAAGATCCTCGATGCGGACGCCGAAATACTCGGCGATGCGGGGCGCGGTGGCGCGGTGATCGAGATAGTCGATCGCGGGCAGCATCTCGGGCGGGTCGCTGGCGATGCCGGCCCGAAGCGGCGCGGAGATGTCGACCAGGCGCGTCATGGCGCGAGCAGCCGCACGGTGGCGCCGACCGGACCAGCCACTATCGTCTTCATCAGTTTCCTCGTCGTCATGGGTTCCATCGCGACCGAACGCCCGGCGCGGCGACCGGTTGGTGTCGTCATAGAGTCAGCCCGCCATCGACATGAATCGCCTGGCCCGTGACATACGTCGCCTCCGGCCCCAGCAGGAACGCGATCACCGCCGCCACCTCATCGGCCGTGCCATATCGTCCGAACGGCACCAAACCCTCGACCCGGCCCCGCGCCGCTGCATCCAACGCCGTGTGCTGCGTCGGATCCTTTTCGATGAAGCCCGGCACCACCGCGTTCACCGGGATACGCTCCGGCGCGAGTTGCATCGCCAGCGACCGCACCAGCGCCGCCAAGGCCGCCTTGCTTGCCGCCGTCGCGGGAAACAGCATTTCCGGCCCGAACCGCGCCCGGTCGGCCAGGAACGATCCCACCGCGACGATCCGCGGTGCCGCACTCCGCCGCAGCGCCGGCAGCGCCGCCGTGGCGAGGTGGAAGAAGGCCGTCGCGTTGGTTGCCAGGCTCGCCGCAAAACCGGCCTCGTCCAGCACGCCGAGCGGCCGCCGGTCCGCGAACCCGGCCGCATGCACCACCCGGTCCAGCTCGCCCCACCGTGCCAGCGCCGTTTCCACCAGCGCCGCCGCCCGCGACGGGATGCCGAAATCCGCCACCTCGACCGCCACCGTTGCGCCCGCGCCCCGCAACGCGTCGGCCAGCGCCTCCGCCCGGTCCCGCCGCTGCCCGGCGTGCAGCAGCAGGCGCGCGCCCGGCACCGCCAGCCGCCGACACACCGCCGCCCCGATCCCCGATCCGCCGCCGGTCACCAGCGTGACGCTCCCCGGAGGCGTCATCGTGCCGCCAGCCGGTGCTCGTAGAACTGCACGACCCGCGTGGCCGGGAACAGCAGCGCGAAGTAGATCAGCGCCACCACCGTGTAGACTTCGAGCGGCCGATACGTATCGGCCGTGATCAACGTGCCCTGATACAAGAGGTCGGGCACCGCGATGGTCGAGACCAGCGATGTGTTCTTGAGCTGCGTGATCGACTGGTTGAGCAGCGGCGGCACCATCCGCCGCACCGCCTGCGGCAGGATGACGAAGCGCATCAGATGGGCGCGCCGCAAGCCGAGCGCGCGCGCCGCGTCCCACTGGCCGGGCTCGATCGACAGGATGCCGCCGCGGAAGATCTCCGCGTAGAACGCGCCCGTGTACAGCGACAGCACCGCCACCGCGGCCGTGGTGGCGGGGATCTGGATGCCCAGCAACACCGGTAGCGCGTAGTAGAACCACACGATCAGCACCAGCAGCGGCGTGCACCGGAAGAACTCGATGAACGCGACCAGCGGGACATTGACCAGCCGCGACCTCGACAGCCGGGCCATGCCCAGCACCAGCCCCAGCACCGCCCCGAGCACGATCGTCCCCACCGTATAAGCCAGCGTGACCAGCACGCCCGACACGAACAGCGGCGTGTACCGTGCGAGAAGCCCAAAGCTCCAGTGATAGACCACCCTTAGACGGAAGGAGGGGGCAGCGCCCGGCAGCCTCTCAAAACGTCATCTCGGGCGGCAGCTCATCTCGCTTCACCCCCAGCTTCTCCATTCCCGCCAGCATCCATTCCCGGATCTGCCCGGTTCCGCGATTGAAATCGACCCAGGCGTTCAGCACGTCGCGGAACCGCTGGTCCGGCTCATACTGGACGCCCAGGCTGCTCGGCAACGCCACGTCCGGCTGCTTGAGCAGGTGATACGGCCCGAGCGCCGGGTTCTTGCCGACCGCCGCCAGCCCCAGTGTCGCCGCCATGACGACCGCGTCGACCCGGCCCGACTGCAGCGCAAGCACGCAATCGTCCCGCGTCTTGAACCCGGTCAGCGCCGCCTTGGTCAGATACCGATGCGCTACCGTGTCGTGCGACGACCCGATGTCGAACGCCACTCTCACGCCCGGCTTGTCCAGGTCGCCCCAGGTCTTCGGGTCGAAGCCCTGCTTGGCGATGCATCCGAACGGATTGATGATCGTCGGCCGCGTGAACCCGATCGACAGCGCCCGCTGCGGCGTCGGGTTCAGCGCGAAGGCAAGGTCGATCTTGTTGGACTGCAGATCGAGCACCGAGTTGCCGTAGGTCGATTCCACGTAGGCGAGCTTGGCATCGAACACGCCGGCGATGTTCTGCGCCATGTCGATGCACGCGCCGCTCCACGTCCCGGCCACGAGATCCTTGGCGAAATAGGGCAGCTCCCCCGGCAGCACCGCGATCCGCAAGACCTTGCTCTTCTGCACCCGGTCGAAGGTGCTCTCCGCCCCACTCTGGGCGAATGCCCGGCTGAACAGCCCGGCGGCCGGCAGGATCGCGGCCGCGGTGGCCAACGAGCGGCGACTGGTCGAACCCAACATCAGAAACCCCTTTCAGAAACGAGCTGGAGAAAACGGCGCGACCGGGATCTCCGGCGCCTCCCCCGAAACCATCTGCGCCACCACCCGCCCCGTCCGCGCCGAAGTGACGAGTCCGATATGACCATGCCCGAAAGCGTAGCTGATGTCCTTCGTCGCCCGGCTCGGCCCGATGCACGGCAGCCCGTCCGGCAGGCTCGGCCGGTGCCCCATCCAGACTTTCACCCGCGAGGCCGGCATGTCCCGCGGCAGCCCCGGGAAGGTGCGCAGCAGGTGGTCGCGCAGCACCTCGGCCCGCCGCCAGTTCGGCGCCGCCTCCAGCCCGGCGATCTCCACCTGTCCCGCGCAGCGCAACCCGGTCGTCGTCATCGTGATGGCCATTTTCCCATCGGACGGCATCATCGGCACGCGCGGGGCCACCTCCGGGTCGCTGATGACGGCGTGATAGCCCCGCTCGCTCTCGAGCGGCACCCGGTCGCCCGCCGCCGCGGCCAACGCCTTCGAACGCGCCCCCGCACACACCACCGCGGCATCGCACTCGACGTCGCCCGCGCCCGTCACCACGCCGCGCAGCCGCCCTGCCTCGATGCGGAAGCCTGTCGCCGTCGCGCGGATCAGCCGAGCCCCGTCCCCCACCGCCGCCGCGACCAACGCCGCCACATAGGCGCCCGGGTCGCGGCAATGCCCGGCTTCCTCGATCAACACGCCGAAGCCATAGCGCCGATCCAACGCCGGCTCGCGTTGCCGCAATTCATCGGCGTCGAGCTCGAGCCAGCGCACGCCCACCGCCGCCCGGATGCGGAACGCCATCGCCTCCGCCTCGAACGCCGCCCGATCCGGGTAGATATACATCAGCCCCTTCTGCTCGATCAGCCCCTCGACCCCCGCGGCGGCCGCCAGCCGCCGGTGCAGCGCCGGCGCATCCGCCAGCAGCGGCTGCAACGCCCGCGCCGCCGCCATCACCCGCGCTTCGGTCCACCCCGCTGCCAGATACCGCAGCAGCCAGGGCGCTACCCGCGGCAGATACCGCCACCGGATCGACAGCGGCCCCAGCGGGTCCCGGAGGAACCCCGGCACCTTGCGCCAGGTTCCCGGCCCCGCCGGCGGGATGACCGACATGGTCGACAGCCAGCACCCGTTGCCATAGCTCGCCGCCTGCTCTCCCCCCGGCTCTCCCGGCTCGATGATCGTCACGCGATGACCCGCCCGCAGCAACTCGGCTGCCGTCGCTGCCCCGACCGCACCGGCGCCGATCACGGCGACATGCCGGCTCACCGGAAGGCGCTGCCCCGCACTCCTTGACCCCTGATCCAGAACCCTATCCGCCACCGATCATGCCTTGCGATGCGCCGGGGACGATGCTGCTTTGGCGGGGAAGCGGAGGCAAGGCGAATGAGCGGATCGGAGTCGAACACGGGGGTGGCCCGATTTGCCATGGCGGACGGGGCGGCCAGTCCGGTGTTCTCGGCCGATGGGCGCAGCATCCACCACCTGCGGGGCGGCAGCATGCCGCAGCTCTGGACGATGGCGCGCGATGGATCGGCGGCGCGGCCGCTCGCCTTGCTGGGCGAGAAGGTCGGCTTCCTGCGCCGGGCGCCCAAAGACGAGCGGATCATCTTCGGCATCGACGCCGGGGGGGACGAGCGGCAGCAATTCTGGATGGTCGAGAACGGGCAGGTCCGGCCGCTGACATCGGACGGTCACGTCATCCACGAGTTCGGCTGCTGGTCGCCGGATGGCACGGAGTTCGCCTACACCGCGAACGATCGCGATGAGGCGCATTTCGACGTGCTGCTCCGCGATGCGGCCGGGTCGACCCGGCGCCTGGCGTGCGGCGTGCATCAGGTCACCGCGCCAGCCTGGCACCCGACCCGCCGCGTCCTGCTTCTGATGGTCAACGCGGTCGAGGGTGATCAACGGCTCTCGTTGCTCGACATCGACGACGGCACGCAGACGCCGATCCCGCATGCGCAGCCGGTGCAATTCCAATCGGTCCGCTGGTCGAGCGACGGCACGCATCTGCTCGGGCTCTCCGATGGCGGCGGTGAGTTCAGCGCGCTATGCCGCATCGACGCGGCCGCCGGCACCATCACGACCCTCGTGTCGGTGCCGGGCGCCGACCTTGACGCCTGGTCGCTATCGCCGGATGGATCGCATCTGGCGGTGATCGAGAACGATCGCGGCTGGGCGCGGCTGCGCGTCGGACCTGCCGGGAGCCTGCCGCCGGTGGTGGATCTGCCGCCGGGCCTCGTGTCCGATCTCGCCTGGTCGCCCGACGGCAAAACCTTGGCGGTCTGCCTGGCGAGCCCGACGCAGCCCCCCGGCATCCACCTGCTGGAGATCGCGACCGGAGGGTGGCAGTGCGCCTGGCAGCCCGACGCGCCGGCGGACGCGCGACCGTTCGCGCTGGTGGAATGGCAGAGCGAGGATGGCCGGCGCATCCCGGGTTGGATGGCCAAGCCGGCCGGCACGGCGCCGGAGGCGGGTTGGCCGACGGTCGTTTGGGTGCATGGCGGACCGGCGGGGCAGACCCGCGCCAACTGGCGACCCGACATGCAGATGCTGCTCGCGCAGGGCTATGCCGTGCTGATGCCGAACGTGCGCGGCAGCACCGGCTATGGCCGCATCGCCACCGCCAGCGACGATGGCGCCCTGCGACCCGGCAGCGTGGACGACCTCGCCGCCGCCCATGCCTGGCTCGTGCGCCAGCCGGGTCTCGACCCCGCCCGCATCGGCATCATGGGGCAGTCCTACGGCGGCTACATGGTTCTCGCCGCCATCACCCGGTATCCGTCGCTGTGGCGGGCCGCGATCGACTTCTATGGGATCGCCGACTTCACGACCCTGCTGGCCGGCACGGGGCCGTGGCGGCGCGCCCATCGCGGGTGGGAATACGCCGGCGGCCCGCACGACACGCTAGCAGCCGCCGAGCTGTTCGCAACCATCTCACCGATCGTCCGCGCGGCCGAGATCACCGCGCCGCTCCTGGTGCTGCACGGCACGCGCGACCCGAGGGTGCCGTTCGGCGAAAGCGAGCAGATCGTGACGGCGCTGCGAGACCGCGACCATCCCGTGCGGTTCGAACGTTTCGACTACGCGGGCCACGGGTTCATCCGCCCGGCCGACCGATGCCGGGCCTACGCCGCCGTGGCCGCGTTCCTTCGCGAGTGGCTGTGAGCGTCTCTGGCCACGCCAGTTTCAGCGCCGGCTAAACCCGCTCCACGCCCCAGAACAACACGTTGCCGCACTGCACGAGGTTCTTCAGCGAGGTGCGGAACGCCCAGGGTTGGCGCCACTGGCCGAGCGGCAGGAAGGGCGGTTTGTCGAACGCCTCGCGCTGGATGTCTTCGCAGATCGCCTTCTGCGTCGGCAGGTCCTCCGTGTTCATCCAGCGTTCGCGCAGCGCCGTCATGGCCGGGTTGTCGTACCAGCCGAGCCAACCCTGCCGCCCGATGGCCTGCAGCGGATAGGAGCTGCCGGGGTTGGTCACGCTGAGCCCGGCCCAGGTCGTGCAGAACGCGTTCCATCCGCCGGCGGAGGGCTCGTCCTGCTTGGCCCGACGGGCGACCAGCGTCCCCCAGTCCATCACCTGGAAATCGACGTTCAGCCCGAGCTGCTTCCAGAGCGCCTGCGTGACCTGGGCGATCGACATCAGGGCCGGTTGGTCCGACGCCGCCATCAGCGTGACCTTCTCGCCGTTGTAGCCGGCGGCTTTCAGCGCGGCGCGGGAGGCCGTGACCGATCGCGGGCTGGTCAGCGCCGAGAAGCCCACCGTGCTCGCCATGGGCGAGCCGACGACGAAGAACCCGGCGGGCACCACGCCCAGCTCGGTCTGGTCGCCGACGACGGCACCGACGTCGTCGGACTGCACGGTCGCGCCGATGAGGGCGCGCAGGATCGCCGGGTTGTCGAACGGCGGATGCAGGTGATTGACGACCACCATGGCCAAGAGGCCGAGCGCGTCGTAGCTGGCGACTTTCACCCCTTGCATGCGCTTCATGTCGCCGACGAGGTCGATCAGCGGCTGCTCCAGCCAGTCGACCTCACCGGTGCGCAGCGCGGCGGCCGCCGTCGCCGGGTCCGGTTGCACGATCCACTCCACCCGGTCGAAATGGGCGACCTTGCCGCCCGAGAACCATTGCGGCGGCTCGCTGCGGGGCTGGTAGCCGTCGAACCGCTCATAGGCGGCGGAGACGCCGGAAACCCATTCCTTGGGCAGGAACCGGTACGGGCCGCTGCCGACATATTCGGAAATCTGCTGGCTGGCCGGCGTCTTGGCCACGCGTTCGGGCATGACGAAGCAGCTCCCGGCACCGAGGGCGTACAGCATCTGCGGGAAAGGCGAGTTGAGGCGGATGCGGAACCGCCGGTCGTCGATCGGCGCCATCTCCTCGGTCTGATGCAGGAGCTGGGTGCCGAACGGATTGCGTTGCGCCCAACGATTGATCGACGTCGTGCAGTCGATCGCGCGCACCGGCTCGCCATCGTGGAAGCGCAGGCCGTCGCGCAACGTGAACTCCCAGGTGAGCCGGTCGTCCGAGACCGTCTGGCCCGCCACCATCTGCGGACGCGCGACGAGGGTGTCGTCGATCCCGTATAGCGTGTCCCACACCATGTAGCCGTGGTTGATCGCCACCGTGGCGGTGGTCCAGACCGGGTCCGGATTGGCGAGATTGGCCTGCGGCACGAAGCGCAGGATGCGGGCGGACTTGGCCACCGCGGGCTGCGACAAGGCCGGGCGCGCGAGCGGGAGCAAGAGGGAAGCGGCGGTTCCGGTGAGGATCGTCCTGCGTTGCATGGAGCACTCCAGATCGTGACGGCCGGAGTGTGGCACAGGCAAACGGAAGTGACTCACGCCAATTGAAGACAACTCCGACGGCCTGAGACGCTTCAGTTCATCAGAGCGCGCGCCGCGTCGCGGAATGCGGCGACCGCGTCGGCCACGTCGCGGTCATCATGGGCTGTCGACAGGTAGTATTTCGACTCGCCCTTCAGGATGCCGCGCTCGCGCAGCAGCGCGTTGAACCGGGATTGCATGGCCGCATCGCCGCGAGCCAGGCCGCGGTAGTCGCGGACCTCGCCGGTGGTGAACACCGCATCGAAGCAGGAGGGTTCGCCGACCACCTGGGCCGGCACGCCTTGCTCGGCAAGCGCCGCGCCGAGCTGGGCCATCAGCTCACGCCCGGTCGCCTCCAGCCGATCGTAGGTGCCGGGTTCGCGCAGGACGCCGAGCGTGGCTAGGCCGGCGGCCGATGCGACCGGGTTGCCGGACAGCGTGCCGATCTGCTTGACGAACCGGTCGGCGCCCACGGCGGCCGCATCGAAATGCGCCATGATGTCCGCCCGCCCCGCGATTGCGGCCAGCGGATAGCCGCCGCCGATCACCTTGCCCAGCGTGCAGAGATCGGGCGTCACGCCGTATCGCTCCTGCCCGCCGCCCCAGGCGAGGCGAAAGCCGGTCACCACCTCGTCGAAAATGAGCGGGATCCCGGCCCGCGCCGTGACCCGGCGCAGCGCCGGCAGGAACCCGGGCGCGGGCGGGATCAGCCGCTGCATCGGCTCGACGATGACGCCGGCGATCTCGTCCCCATGACCGCGGATCAGCGCCTCGACGGCCTCGATGTCGTTGAACGGCGCGACCAGCATCGTCGCCCCCACCGCGGCCGGGATGCCGGCGGAGTCCGGGACCGGTGACCAGGAATTGCTCGGCGTCTTCGGCGTCGTGCTCATCAGCCCGTAATCGCTCATGCCGTGGTAGCCGCCCTCGAATTTGAGGATCTTGTCGCGGCCACGGAACGCGCGGACCAACCGCATCGCATAGGCGTCCGCCTCGCTGCCGGACGAGACGTAGCGGACCTGTTCTGCGCAGGGGACGGCCTCGACGATCAGCTCCGCGAGTTCGATCCCGAGCCGGTTGTTGGCGAAGAACGTGGTGCCATGCCCGATCTGGTCGCGCACGGCCTGTGTGACGGCCGGATGGGCGTGGCCGATCAGCATGGGGCCGGACCCGATCAGGAAGTCGATGTATTCACGCCCGCTCTCATCCCAGACGCGCCCGCCGCTCCCTTCTCGGATGACGATTTCGGCCGCCGTATTGCCGAAGGTGCCGCCGGGTAACACGCGCCGGGCGCGCTCGACCAACTCATGCTCGATCGTGTTGGTCCCACTCCCCCGCACGGCTGCCCCCTCCGCTTTGAGCCGCGAGCCTAGGGCGGGATCCGCGGCAGGAAAAGCGGCCTGAAACACCGGTTCGCCCATCGGCAACGTGTTGCTGACCTCGACGTTGCTGGCAGGCGTCACCGCACCGACGTGATCGGGGCGCAGGCGGTGGCCGCGCGCCACGAGCGCAGAGGCGGGACGCGGAGGCAGGCCAGCGCCGGAGCGGGTTTCCGCAGGGGCTCGCGCCGACCGGCGGCTGAGCTGGCCAGGGAACAGGGACGCACGCTGACGCTGCGCCCGGCGTGAAACCAGAAGCGGATAGGAGACCATGACATGGCACAAGCCGAACTCAACGGATTGAAAGTGGCCATTCTCGTGACGGAGGGGTTCGAGCAGGTCGAGATGACGGAGCCTCGCCAGGCGCTCGACGAGGCCGGGGCGGCGACCAGCATCGTGTCGCCGAAAGAAGGGCGCGTGCGCGCCTGGAAGTTCACCGATTGGGGGGAGGAATACCCCGTGGACCTCAAGCTCGATCGCGCGCAGCCGCAGGATTTCGACGCGTTGCTGCTCCCCGGCGGCGTGCTCAATCCGGACAAGCTGCGCATGCAGAAGGAGGCGGTTGCGTTCGTGAAGGCGTTCTTCGATGCCGGCAAGCCGGTGGCGGCGATCTGCCACGGGCCCTGGACGATCATCGAAGCGGGCGCTGCGCGCGGGCGGCGGATGACGTCCTGGCCGTCGCTGCAGACCGATCTGCGCAATGCCGGCGCCGAGTGGGTGGACCAGGAGACGGTCGTGGACGGCAACCTGGTTTCCAGCCGCAAGCCCGACGACATCCCCGCGTTCAACCGGGAGATGATCAGCCTGTTCAGCCGCGCAGGCCGGCCGGAGATGGCGCGGCGGGCGTCATAGACCGGGCTGCGTCGGGCCTGCCTGGGCAAGGAGGGTCCATAGCCGATCGCTGGTCAGCGGCTGGCGATCGGCGTGGACGCCGAAGGGTTCGAGCGCGTCGTTGACGGCGGCGGTCACGGCGCCGATCGCGCCCATGACGCCGCCCTCGGACATGCCCTTGCTCCCGGTCGGGGTCTGGCGGCTGGCGGTGTGGCAGGCGATGACCTCGATGTCGGGCAGGTCGGCCGCGCCGGCGAGGGCGTAATCCATGAAGCTGCCGGTCAGGTTTTGGCCGCCTGCGTCGTAGATGACGGCCTCGCGGAGGGCGCCTGCCAGACCGAGCGCCACGGCGCCGTGTTGCTGGCCGCGGACGATGGCCGGGTTCAGCACGGTCCCGCAATCCTCGGCCACGAGGTGGCGAACCGGGGTGACCGAACCGGTCTCGACGTCCACCACGACTTCGCTGATGTGGGTCGCATTCGAGTAGGTCATTGCCGGCGGATCGTAGGCGCGATGGGCCTCCAGGCCGGGCTCCATCCCCGGGGGCAGCCTGAGCGGGTCGAGATAGGCGACCCGGGCGATGTCGGCGAGCGTCGGGCCGCAAGCACGCCACTCCCCATCCAGCATGCGCTCGAACCGCCCGCCGGACAGCCGCAACTCATCGCCGGAGTTGAGGCCGAGCAGGGAGGCGGCGATCTCGCAGGCTTTGCGCTGCACCGTCTGGGCGGCGAGGAACAGCACGGAGCCGCCCGCCGTGCCGCCGCGTGCGCCGCGGCTGCCCATGCCATAGGGGGCGGTGTCGGTATTGCCCATCACCATGCGCACGGCGTCCGCGCCCACGCCGAGCCCGCCTGCCACGGCCTGCGCCAGCGCGGTCTCATATCCTTGGCCCGAGCCCATGAGGCCCACGGAGGCGTCGACCGTGCCCGAGGGCGACACCTTGACCCAGGCGGCTTCGTGGCCGGAGCCCTGGATGCCGGCCGCCTTGTAGAAGGCGGAGCCGTAGGTCGTGGGCTCGACCACGCAGCAGAGGCCGAACCCGCGATGCAGCCCGCGGGCGCGGTCGGCGGCTTGCCGGGCGCGAAAGCCGGGCAGGTCGAAGGCGGAGAGCGCGGCCTCGAGCGTCTCGCGCGGGGTGACGTCGCGCAGGATCTCGCCGGTGGGCAGGCTGTAGGGCAGATCGGGGGCGGCGATCATGTTGCGGCGGCGGATTTCGACCGGGTCGCGGTCGAGCGTGCGAGCGACGGCGTCGAGCGTGCCGTCCATGATCCAGCTCGTGATGGCCATCGGCGCCCGCATCGGCCCGGCGCCGCATTTGTTGGTGAGCGCCACGCCGATGTCGAAACTGTAGTCGGCAATGCGGTAGGGGCCGGTCAGCACCATCCCGACCACGCGGGCCATGTAGTTGGCGGGATAGAAGCAGTAGGCGCCGAAATCTTCCAGCAAGCGAAGTTCGATCGCCAGGACGCGCCCGTCCTCGGTAACGGCGGCGCGGGTCCAGGCGGTCTGCTCGCGGGCGTGGGCGGCGGCGATCAGGTTCTCCCCGCGCTCCTCCCGCCAGCGCACGGTGCGCTTCAGGGCGCGGGCCAGCGCCGCCACGGCCAACTCCTCGCGATAGAGCGCGATCTTCTGGCCGAATGCGCCGCCGATATCGGGGCAGATCACGGTCACTTGTGATTCCGAGAGGCCGAGGCGAGACGCGAGAGCGGTGCGGAGCGGGTGCGGCGCCTGATTGCCGACATGCATCGTCAGATGCTGGCGTCCCTCGTCCCAGACTGCGCAGCAGCCGCGCGGCTCCATCGGCGCGTGCGTCTGCCGGTGCTGGACGAAGCGGGATTCGATGATGCGGAAGGCGGTGGCGAAATGGCTGGCCGGGTCGCCGGCGGTGAAGCGCTGCTGGGAGACCAGGTTGGTGTCGAGCGCGTCGTCGACGCGGGGCGCGTTCGGGCCGATGGCGGTCTCCGCGTCCATCACGGGCGGCAGCGCGTCGTAATCGACCATGACGCGTTCGGCGGCGTCCTCGGCGATGCGGCTGGTTTGCGCGACCACGCAGGCGACGAGATCGCCGTCGAACCGCACCTTGGTGGTCGGCATGGTCTCGACCGTGACGGGCAGCAAGCCTTCGATCGGCGGCGCCATCCGCAACGGGGCGGCCCAGCCGGCGAAATCGTGTCCGTCCGCGACGCAGACGACGCCCGGCATCGCCCGCGCTGCGGCGGGATCAATGCCGACGATGCGGGCGTGCGCGTGCGGGGAGCGAACGAAGCGGGCGTGGAGCGCGCCGGGGAAGACGATGTCGTCGAGGTAGCGGCCCTGGCCGGTGAGAAACCGCGCGTCCTCGCGCCGGAGCAGATTTTGACCGATCGCGCTCATGCCGCCTCGTCCAGCGAGCGGCCGCTGGCCCGGTCGAACAGATGCAGCCGGTTGCCGACGAGCGGGAGCGAGACGCGTTCGCCCTCGCTGATACGCGCCTGCTTGTCCACGCGCACGAACACGTCCAACCCCTCCACCTTCAAGCCGATGAACAGGTCGGACCCGGCGGGCATCACGGTGTCGACTCTTCCGTCCAGCGTGGGGCCGCTATCCCGGCCACCGACATCTTCCGCGCGCAGGCCTAGAACGACCTCCCGCGCAACCCGGCCGATCCGCGCCGCGCGCTCCGGCGGGAGGGGGATCGCTAGCGCTCCGCGGCGGAAGACGAGCCCGCCGTCCTCGCTGGTCAGTTCGCCCTCGAGGAGGTTGATGGCCGGGCTGCCGAGGAAGCTGGCGACGAAGACCGTCTGCGGCCGCTCGTAGATGTCATCGGGCGTGCCGATCTGCTGGATGGCGCCGTCGCGCATGACGACGATCCGGTCCGCGAGCGTCAGTGCCTCCGCCTGATCATGCGTGACATAGACGAAGGTGGTGCGCATCTGCGCGTGCAGGTGGCGGATTTGGGCCCGCATGGCGATGCGCAGGCTGGCGTCGAGATTGCTCAGCGGCTCGTCCATCAGGAATACGGCGGGTCGCCTCACCATCGCCCGGCCGAGCGCCACCCGTTGCCGCTGCCCGCCCGAGAGCTGGCCCGGCAGCCGCTCGAGCAGGGGGGTGATCTCCAGCCGCTCTGCCGCGTCGAGCACGCGCCGGCGCAGCTCGGCTTCCGGCGTCCGCCGCATGCGCAGGCCGAAGGCGATGTTCTCGAACACCGTCTTATGCGGATAGAGCGCATAGCTTTGGAACACCATCGCCACGTCGCGCTTGTGGGCGGGGACGTTGTTCATCACCTGATCGTCGAATCGGAGCACGCCCTCGGTGATCTCCTCGAGGCCGGCGATCATGTTCAGCGTGGTGGATTTGCCGCAGCCGGAGGGGCCCAGCAGCACCAGGAATTCCTGATGCGCGATCTCGAGGTCGAGCCCGTGGACCGCAGCGACGCCGTTGCGATATCGCTTGCCGACGCCGCGGAAGCTGATGGTTGCCATTGCTATCCTTTCACCGCGCCGGCGGTGAGGCCGGAGACGATGTGCCGCTCGAACAGGACCGCCAGCACGACCGGGGGCACGACGGCCAGCACGCCCGCGGCGTTGAGGAACGAGAAGCTGACGGTGAAATCCGAGGTGAAGCTCGCGACGATGATCGGCAGGGTCTGCGAGGCGGCCGTTTGGGTGAACATCAGCGCCAGCAGGAACTCGTTCCAACTCGAGAGGAAGGCGAACAGGCCGACGGCGACCAGCGCGGGGCGGGCGAGCGGCAGGAACACGCGCAGCAAGACCTGCACGCGCGAGCAGCCGTCGACCCGTGCTGCCTTGTCCAGATCGTCCGGCAACTGCTCGAAGAAGCTGGTGAGGATGAACACGGAGAAGGGCACGGTTACGGCAAGATAGGTGACGATCAGCGAGAACAGCGTGTCGAGGAGGCCGAGCTTCCGGATGACGAGGAAGAACGGCACTACCAGCGCGATGTCGGGCACCACGCGGGTGGCCAGGATGCCGTAGAGCGCCGCCTGCCGGCCGCGGAACCGGATTTTTGCGAGCGCGTAGGCGGCGGGGACGGCGACGAGCAGGTTCAGGGCCACGATGGAGACCGCGACGACGAGGCTGTTCAGCATCGCGGGCAGCAGGTTGGCGGCGGTGGAGGGGATGAAGCCGCCGCTCGCCGGGTCGGGCCCGGCGGTCGGCAGCGGGCGGCCCAGCCCGGTGGCGACGATCGCTTCGAAGTTGCGCAGCGTCGGCGCCTCCGGGATCCAATGCGGCGGTATCGAGACGATCTCGCGCTCGGTCTGCAGCGATGACGACAGCAACCAGCAGACCGGGCCCAGCACGTAGAGCAGCAGCACGAGCGACGCCACGGCCAGCCCGGCGCCGCGCAGGAGGCGGGGCAGGGTGGGTGGCGCAAGCCGGACCGGCTCAGACACGCTGCGCCAGGGCCCGGATGAAGCCGTAGGACATCAGCAGCGTCGCCAGCGCCAGGATGTAGGCCATCGCCGCGCCGAGGCCGAAATTCAGGTTGCGGAAGGTCTCCACGTAGACGCGCCAGGCGACGACGTCGCTCGCATTGCCGGGCCCGCCTTCGGTCAGCAGGAAAAAGAGGTCGAAATGCCGCACCGCGACCATCGCCTCGTAGACCGCGACCAGCGTGAAGCCCGGCCGCAGCGCCGGCAGCGTCACATGGCGGAAGCGCTGCCAGGCCGGCGCACCGTCGACGCGGGCCGCGGCATGCAGGTCGGCGGGGATCGCCTTGAGGTTGACCAGGAGCAGGATGGCGGCGAGCGGCACCTCCTTCCAGACGAAGGCGTTGGCGATGAGCGGCAGCGTGCGGCTCGGGTCGCCCAGCCAGATCATGCCGTGCTGGATGACACCGAGCTGCAGCAACAGGCCGTTCAGCGCGCCGTAATTGGCGTCGTAGATCCATTTCCACATGAGGCCGTTCGCCACCGAGGGAATGGCCCAAGGGATCAGCAGGCAGGCGCTGAGCACGCGGCGACCCGGGAATTCCTGGTTCAGCAGCAGGGCGACAAGCAGCGCGATGACGGACACGGCCGTCACCGCCATGACGGTGAACGACGCCGTGCGCGCGACGGCGGCGATGAAGGCAGGGCTGCTCAGCACGGCGCCGTAGTTGTCCAACCCGACGAACGGCACCAGGCGCGGGCGGCGCAGGTTCAGCGCATACAGGCTGGTCCAGAACGAGTAGGCGATCGGGATCAGGGTCACGCCGATCAGGACGACCCCGAGCGGCAGCAACAAGCCGCTCGCGGCGCGCTCGTCATGCGACACCAAGGGCGCCGCAACCTGCATCGGCCCGGCGCCGGCTTGTGTGGTCACCCCAGCTTCCGGAGCGCGTCCCACTTGGCCGCCGATGTCTTGATGGCGTCTGCGGCGGGCTTCTTGCCCAGCACCGCTTGCTGCCATTCGACACCGTTGGCGTCGTTCCACTCGCCGAACCAGGGCGCGATCGTGTCCTTCTTTTGCGCGAGGTCCTGCTGCTGCGCCATCAGGTCGACGTCGCCGTATTGGTTGAGCGTGCGCCGGATGTCGGGGTCGTCGAACAGCGGTTTGGCGCCGAAGCCGAGGCCGAGCTGCTCGGTCACGACCTTCTGGAAGCGGTATTGGCCGTCTGCCTTGCCGCCGAACCATTCGACCAGCTTGATCGCGGCCTCCGCGCGCGCTTTGTTGGCCAGCGCCCGCGGCGTGACGCCGTAGAAGCGCATCCAGCCCACGGTTGCGTGGCTGCCCCCGGGTCCGGCGGGCATCATCGCCTGGCGGATGTGCCCGGCGACCTGGCTCTGCGACTTGTCGTTGACGACGCGCAGGCGGTATTTCGGCAGCAGCGCGAAGGCGTGCCGCCCGGCGGAGAGGGATTTCAGCACCTCGAGCTCGCCGGTCTGCACCGCGCCTGGCGACAGGATGGCATGGGTCTGCACCGCGTCCACCAGCCATTGCAGGGCGTCGACCGTGCCCGGCGAGGCGGCAGCCTGACCGGAATCATCGACGAAGCGCCCGCCATGCGAGAACACCATCGCGCTCATGAACTCGATCAGCCAGCTCTCCTGCGCCAGTCCGATCGCGACCGGGTATTCGCTGAGGCCCTTGGCCTTGATCGCTTTCGCCTGTTCGGTCACTTCGGCCCACGACGCGGGCGGGGCGGCGATGCCCGCCTTGGCCAGCATGTCCGCGTCATAGAGGAAGGCCATGTAATCGGTATAGTAGGTCAAGCCGTATTGCTTGCCTTTATAGGTCATCGACTTGGTGCAGAAGTCGGAGGTTTCGGCGTCGTAGGCCATCAACTGCGGATAGGGGTTCACCGGCTCGATCCAGCCCGCCTCGGCGAACTCCGGCAGCCAGGAGTCGGAGACCCACAGCACGTCCACCGGCGCGCCGCCGGTGAATTTGGTGATCATGGTCTCGCGATATTGCGCGAAGGGGGAATTGGTGTAGGCGACGGGGATACCGCTCTGCTTCTCGAACAGGGCGAGATGTGCCTTGACCTGGTCGACCCCGGCGGACCATGTCGCGAAGTTGATGGTTTCGGCGCCGTGTCCGCGTCCGGCATGGAGAACGGGCAGGGCCAGCCCGGTTGCAGCAGCGGCAAGCGCCTTGCGCCGGGTCAGTCGAAGGTCGATCGTCATGCTCTGGCGAATCCTATCACGGGCCGCAACAGATAACGCCATCTCAGCGATCGCAGGAAGCACTCCTGGATCGTGCTGCGAGGCCACCGTCACTTGGCCCCCGCCCCAAGCTTCGACATAGTGTTCCAGCGCCGCCGGAACGGGCGGGAGACCTGGGGGGACGGCGATGCGCGGAATTTTGGCGAGGTTGCTGATCCTCCTGTCTCTCGCACCGGCGGCTTTGGCGCAGGGTTCGCCGCCGCCGGTTCCGCCGGCTCCGACCGGGCCGATCACGCTGAAGGAACAGGGGTCGTTCTTCGTCGGCGGACGGGACGTCCATTCCGACGATCTCTCGACGCTGCCGGCCTATGCAGCCGCCGGCACGATCACCGTCGACCAGATGTACGTGCATTATCAGGTGCCGGCGGGCGGGGAGGCGGCGGTTCCGGTCGTGCTGATCCATGGGTGCTGCCTGACCGGCAAGACGTGGGAGACGACGCCGGACGGGCGGATGGGATGGGATGGGCGGAGTATTTCGTCCGCAAGGGCCTGCCGACCTATGTGATCGATCAGGTGTGGCGGGGCCGCTCGGCCGGCGATCCTTCAGGGATCAACGCTGTGCGCAAGGGCGCCAACGTCGACAAATTGCCGACGGTGTTCTCGGCGTCGCACGAGGCGGCCTGGGCGATCTTCCGGTTCGGGGCCGCTTATCCGCAGACCTTCCCGGACCTGCAATTCCCGGTGGAGGCGCAAGCCGAGTTTTGGAAGCAGATGGTGCCCGATTACCTGGCTTCGCTGCCCACCCCGAACCCGACCGTGCCGGCACTGTCGACCCTGGCGCAGAAGCTGGGTGGCGCAGTGCTGCTGAGCCACTCGCAATCCGGCATCTATCCGTTTCAGACCGCGGCGCTGGATCCGAAAGGGGTCGCTGGGATCATTTCAGTGGAGCCCGGCGCTTGCCCTACCGCAGCCGACGACGTGAGGCCCTATATGAACGTCCCGATCATGGTGCTGTTTGGCGACTATGTGGATCAGTTCCCGCGCTGGGCGCCGCGGCTGAAGAACTGCCGGGCTTTCATCGAGAAGCTGCAGCAAGCTGGCGGCCAGGCAACACTGATCGTGCTGCCAGACCGGGGCATCCACGGCAACTCGCACATGCTCATGCAGGACCGAAACAATCTGCAGATTGCAGACATCCTGCTGGACTGGATCAAGACGACCGTGAAGCGGTAGGCGCGCGCGCCCTGGAACCCGAACGGCCGGTTTGCACGCCTAACGATCCGCGTGTTCCGGCCTCGTTCCGGGCAGCAGGATGCGCAGGGCGCCATGTTCGGGACTGCCGCAATTGACCGCCAGGAACGCTTCGAGGGTGACGAGGCTGGGCTGGCCGCCAGACGCCGGGGCTGGCGTGTGCCGGACCATGCACTGTGCTTCTGCGCTCGCCCGGAGCAACTCCCACAGATCGCCGTTGGAACTGCGGTAAAACTCGGTCGACTGGCCCGTGGAACTCGCGTCGGGCCGATCAACCAGATGTCGAAGTACCGAGAGGCTGTCCGTCATCTACTTGCCCTTTCCTTATTCGCGTCGGTGCCGGTCAAGCGGCAACGGTCAGTAACTTTTACTTCGTGGCGGAATCGCGGCCTAGTTTGGGCAAGGTGAGAGTTCGAGGAGCTTGGGAGGTCGCGTCAGGCTTTCGGCTGCGTGTAGGGGGACGGGTTTGCTGAAAAGGTAGCCCTGGACCTGCTCGCAGCCTTCCCGACGCAGAAGGGAGAATTGCTCCTCCGTCTCGACACCCTCGGCAACGACGCGCATTCCCAATGACTTCCCAAGGCCGAGCACGGCGCGCACGATGGCGATGCAGTCGCCGCTATCCTCGAGATGACGGATAAAGCTTTGATCGATCTTGATCTTGTCGAAGGGGAAACGGCGGAGGTAGCTCAGCGAGGAATACCCGGTGCCAAAATCGTCCATCGATATGTGGACGCCCAAGGCCCGGATTTCGTTCAGGATGGCCAGGGTGCTTTCGCTGTCCTGCAGGAGCAAGGATTCGGTAATTTCGAGTTCGAGCCGAGCGGGCGGCAAGCCTGAGCGTTCGAGGGCGGCGGCGACTTCGGAAGCGAGTGCGCGATTACGGAACTGCAGCGGCGAGAGATTGACGGCCACTTTCACCGAAGCGGGCCATTGCAGCGCGTCGAAGCACGCCCGTTCGAGGACGATCGAGCCGATTTGGGCGATGATGCCGGTCTCTTCGGCGACCGTCAGAAACTCGCTCGGTGACATCATACCCTTGGTCGGATGGCGCCAGCGGACGAGGGCTTCGAAGCCGCTCACCTCCCGTGTGTCGGCGGTGAGCAGTGGCTGGTAGTAGTTCTCGAACTGACGTTCGGCGACGGCCTTGCGGAGGTCGATCTCGAGCGTGCGTCTGATCTGCATGGTCGCGTCCATCTCGGGTTCGAAGAACCGGTATTGGCAGCGGCCGTCGGCCTTGGCGCGGTATAGCGCGAGGTCGGCGCTTCTCAGCAGGGTTTCGTCGGTCGTCAGGCCGTCCGTGGTCGTTGCGATCCCGATGCTGACACCGATGTTGACCTGGTGACCGCCAACTTGAAAGGGTCGACCCAGTAATGCCACCAGACGTTCGGCCAGGGCCACGGCGTCGCCGGGCTGGGTGGCAGAGGATTGGACGATCGCGAATTCATCGCCGCCAAGGCGGACGACCATGTCCGTCTCACGCGTTTCGTTGAGAAGCACCTGCGCCACTGCGTGCAGCAGGCCGTCGCCGACGGAATGGCCGAGCGCGTCATTGACGTCTTTGAAATGGTCGAGATCGAGGCACAGGACGGACAGGCCGCGGCCGCGGCGGGCCTGGGCGAGGGCGTGCTGCATGTGTTCGCGGAAGAGTAGGCGATTGGGGAGGCCGGTGAGGGCGTCGTGGCGCGCCATGAAAGCCATGCGGGCCTCGATCCGATAGCGTTCGGTCACGTCTTCGTAGGTTGCGACCCACCCGCCGCCCTGCATCGGCTGTTCCATGACGGCAATGCTGCGCTCATCGTCGAGAGTGGCGGTGAAGCCGCGGCTTTGTGTCCATCCGGCGCTCTGGTCTTGTTTCGGCAGCAGGAGAGGCGGGAGCACCGCTTCGGCTGCGGTGCCCGGGCCGGCGTGGGTGAACATCTCGGCGAAGCGCCGATTGTGGACAAGGACGCGGCCGCTCTCGTCGAACATGCAGAGGCCCTGGCCCATGTTGTCGAGCGCAGTTTCGAAGCGGACGTGCTGAGAGGCCAGTTCGCTGGCGTGCGTGTCGGCCTGTTTGGCCATGAGTTGTTCGATGCGGAAGATCTTGTCGGCGATGCTGCGCTGCATGGCCGAAAGGGCACGCAACAGGGTGGCGATTTCGCTGCGGCCTTTGGCGACGATGTCGTTGTCGAGGCGGCCGGCGGCGATGGCGGCGGCGATCGAGACGGCGTCGCGGACGCCGGGCACGATCATGTGGCTCAGGACCAGCGTGATGGTGAGCGCGACCGCCACGGAGAGGCCCATGGCGAGCCAGGTTTGCAGGTTGAGGCGGTCGACCAGCTCGGTGGTCGCGCGCCGGGAGTTGAAGCCGTCCCCGGCATTGATCTCCACCGCGACGTCGAAGCGGCGTTCGAGTTCCTGGAGCGCCGCGCGATCGGGCAGGTGGTGGGTGGCCTCGAACTCGTGACCCACATCGGCTAGCCGGTCGTGGAGCCAAGACGCCGCCCGTTTCCCCTGTGGGGAGAGGGCGCGCTCGCGGGCGATGTCGAGATCGCTCACGGCGTCGTTGAAGCGTTCGGCCAGGTCGGCGGGCTCGGCTCCGAGCGCGGCGATGCGGGAGATGATGGTCAGCGTCGTGTTCTGCGCCGATCGCAAGTAGCTCATCGACATGAACGCTTCGTCGTAGAGCTTGACGGCGATTTCGCCCAACTGGGATTGCGCGCTGCGGGTCACGGCGCCGAAGGCGAGCGTGACCGCGGTGATGGTGAGGCAGGCGATCAGTATCTTGGCGCGAATCGACATCGAGGGTGGCCGTTATTTGACGGCAACAGTCAGAAGCATCTTCGGATGCACCTCGCAGCGCACCTCGAACGTACCGGCGACCGGGAAGGGCACCTCGACGATACGGCCGGGCTCCTGGGCACCGGAGGTGAAAGAGAATGTCGGGCTGTGAACGTAGATGTGATGCAGGAATTCGTCGGCGTTACTGAAGCGGATAACGTCACCACGGGAGATTCTGAGCTGGGCGACCGAGAAGGCGCGATGGACCTGGCTGACGACGGTGGGTGCGGCAGCCGAGGCGAGCAAGATGGGCGCGAGCACGCCGCAGGCGGCCAGAGCGAGAGGGCGGCTCATCGCGAGACGACGTCGCGGTATAGCGGGGCGAGGCGGGCGAGCAGGCGGTTCTGGGTTGGAAACGGGATGGAGAGGTGGTCCATCGCCTGTTGTAGGTCCTCAACCATGGCGTTGAAATCCCGGGTTTGCAGGTGAAGGCCTCGATGCGAGGCACGCATCTCGTGCCCGGTATAGGTGCAGCCGCCGTCCGCGAGGCTGCAGATCTGTTCCGCCAGCTTCTCGCGGATCCGATCCATGTTGCTCTCCTCGAAGATGGGAGCGATGCGCGGGTCGGAGGTGAAGATCGCCGTGGCCTCGGCCACGAGCTTGGTGACACCGGGCTTGGCGCCGAGATCGTCGTAGAGGCTCGAGGCCCGGGCCGAGCCGGGCTGCAACAGCAAGGCCGCCAGTGCGATGGCGGCGGCTGTTGGGAAGGCGAATGCGACGGCGCGCATGGTCAGAAACCTGCCTGAAGGGAGACATAGATGCCGCTCTGACTCGGTTGCTGGGCGATGCGGCCGAGGTTCACGTAGGCGAGGGTCGCCGAGATGTGCTTGTCGAGGAACCAGGCGGCGAACAGGTCCCACGCGTTGTCCTCGCGGGCAAAGCGGAGCTTGTCCGGCTTGGTGCGGAATTCGCCGCCGAGAGCGACGGTCCTGCTCAGGAGGTAAGCGGCGCTCCCTTCGAATTCGGCGGAGTAGGCGTTACTGCGGTCACCGCCGAAACCGAGAAGGCCGAATTGATTTGCTTTGGTGGCGCGCAGCGTCGCGTTGAGCAGCAGGCTTTCGGCGAGGAACAGCTTGGTTCCGGCGACATAGAAGTCGACGCCGTCGGCAGATTTCGCGCCGATGGCGGAGAGCAGGGCGGAGCGGTTGTTGCTTTTGTATTGCGCGCCGACCGCGATTTGCGGCAGCCAACTGTCCTGGTCGTAGACGGCCTCGCCGAACAGTCGGACTTTCGCTCCCGCGACTGTCTGGGCGAACGTATAGTTCGCGCCGAGACCAAGCTTGGCGCCGACGGCGCGGGTATCGAACCATTGGCGCGCGATAGAGAGCTCGACCCGGTCGTACAGGCCGATGGCGGCGCCGGCCGTATGCAGGTCGAAACTCGAGGTGTGGACATACGTGTAGTGGGCGTTCGCGCCAACGGCGTCTTTGGTGCCATACCCGGTGATCAACGCCCACGGGACGAGGCCTCCGCCGCCGCTGCCCTCGATCTCGGTGACGCCGGCGGTGGCGAGCAGCTTACCGCTCTCCGGAGCCCAGTTTATCGGGCGCGCAGGGGTGGTCTCTGCCGGGCCAGGCTCGCCCGCGCGGGTTGCCGGCGCGGCCGTGAGCAGCACAAGGAACAGGCACTGCGAAACTCGTTTTGACCATGTGCACATCGGCTTCAGGAAACACCAGAAAAGCTAATTCAATGTGAATGCGGGGCGGTTAGGTCTCAGCCCCGCATGGGGCTTGGCCGGCCGGCAAGCTCGCTCACCCGCGATCGAATGATCGTGCAGTAACGTTTTCGTAACTATTAACCGTCATAAGACGGTAGTTCAGCAGCATTGCTCGGGACAGAATGTCTATCTCCATCGGCGCGATTTCCGATACCGCATCGAGTCAATCGCTTCGTGTAGACGACGTCGTTTCATTTGCGTTGACGCCCGGTGCCGCCGTGACGGTGTTGGCTGACGCGGGCGGCAACGAAAGCCTGCCGCTCGAGACGCTGGACGTTGCCGCCGTGCCCAGCCTCGTTGCCGCCGACACCGGTCTGGCGGTGGACACCTCCCCGCCAGCGATCACCGCGGTTCAGATGAACCCGGCGGCACCGGGCCCGCTCGGGCCGGGTCGGACCGTGGGTTTCAGCGTGACGCTGAGCAGACCTGTCGCTCTCGACACGACCAATGGCAGCCCGCTGCTGCTGCTGAACAATGGCGGCCGCGCCCTCTACGAGGGCCAAGATGCCGACGGCAGATTGCTGTTCAGCTACATCGTCGCCCCGAACCAGGCGACCGCCGATCTTCGGGTGACCGGCTTCGACCCGAACGGCGCCTTCTCAGCCGAGCCGGTCGGAACCACCACCATGGGCTCCGCGATCCCCGACCTCCCCGCGGCTGCGGATGGAACCGACTACGAGATGGGTGTCGCGTTCAAGCCGCTCGTCGAGGGCGAGATTGCGGCGATTCGTTTCTACCAGGGTCCGAACGAGGCCGGGACCCACACCGGGCGCCTCTGGTCGGCGGACGGCGTGCTGCTTGCAACCGCCGTCTTCGGTCCCGAGGTTGCG
>JAVVHH010000031.1:0-30506 GCA_032249615.1 Acetobacteraceae bacterium | reverse complement strand
GCGAGCTGGGTGGCGACGACGTCGCCGCCGCTGCTGCTGGATGGGTTGCTCACGGGCGGGGTGGTCGGCGTTTGAGCAACGCCGATCGTGGAGAGGAGGCCGGGGTTGATGACCGAGACTGCCGCGTTGCTGAACAGGCTGTCGCGCAGCAGCAGGTCTTTCAGGACCAGCTCCTGGTCGTTGAGCGGCCCCTTCTGCAGCGTGAACTGGTCTTGGAGGCTGAGGGTCGTCATCCTGGTCGCTCCTGTCAGGGGATCAGCGCGTAGTTGGCCTGGTCCCAATGGTTCAGGTTGAAACGGGCGTCGCCGCGGTATGGCAGGTGGCCGCTGGCGAAGAGCAGGTTCGGCATGCGCCCGGCCGGGACCGAGGCGACGCGGTAGAGCCAGATCGCGTGGTTGGCGCCGGGCTCGCCGGCGGTGGTGGGGATCGCCGGCATGCTGAAGCTCTCGCGCAGCAGCGGCTCGACCGAGGCGGCGTCGATGAAGTGGGGACCGCTGACGGTGAGGCCCGAGAAGAAGGCGGCTGCGTGGGCGTCGTCAAGCAGCGGCAGGAAGCCGGCCGGCGGCAGGTAGGCGAAGCGGTCGGCTGCGCGCGTTGCCGCCAGGGCGCCGGGGGTGGCCGCCAACTCGAGGATCTCGCCGTGGAACTGGCGATACATCGCCTGCCCCACCGCGACCCGGCGCGGATCCGCAATCATGGCGAACGCGTCGCCCGCGTCGCGGCGGCAGAGGGGGCGGCGCACGCTCCACAGGTCGGTGAAGCCCTCGGTGGCGGCGCCGGTGAAATGGATGAGCGCGAGGGGCACGTCGCTGTCGGTCAGGCCCTCGCCGCGCATCTCCTCGAGCAGGTCGTCGCCGCGGCTGCCGGCGGCGGCGAGATCGGTTGACCAGGCGCGGAGCACGCCGCCGCCGAAGCAGCGGTAGGCGAGACGGTTGCGGAAGTCGGCGGCGGCCGGGTCTTGGCGGTGGATCTCCGGCCGGACCGGGAGGAGGCGGAACTGCACGGCCTCGGCGGTCGCGTCGAAGGCGCAGCGGGCGCCGGCGCCGCCCATGCCGCTGACCTGGGCGCGGCCCTCGCTGACGAAACTGGGCGAGATGACGAGCAGGTTGAGGCCCTCGCCGGCGATGTAGGCGCCCGGCGCGGCCGGCATGCAATCGTCGAACAGGCAGGCCACGGCGGTGTCGGCCGAGGCGGCCGTGCGGTCGAGCGCGACCGTCGCGGGTTCGGCCAGGCCGAGCACGGCGCCGGCGCGATTGATGGCGAGGCCCGGGCTGATGGTCATGGCCGGCCGGCGGCCGGGCGCGATGTTGCCGGCGAACTCGGCTTCGAGCCCGGCGGCGATGCCGTCGCCCAGCGCCTGGCCCAAGCGGCCCAGCCCGTCGCGCCGGGCCTGCTGCTCACGGCCGAGGTCGTTGCCGGTCAGCAGGCGGCCGTTGAAGAAGTTCACCGTCCGGATGGCGTCGGCGACCACCGGTTCGTGCAGCTGGATGAGATCGGCCGGCATGGCTCAGCCCACCTGGGTGGGTTTGTAGTCGGCGATGATCAGCCATGCCTGCTGATCGAGATCGGCGACCAGCTGGATCGACTGCATCCGGACCAGCTCGATCGGCTTGGTGCTGAGCGTGCCCGTGCCATAGGCCTCGATCTGCTCGCCGGGCGCGGGCTGGACCGTGGCTTTGTCCATGGCTTTGACGTAGAAGCTGCGCCCCGCGCCGGCGTCGGCCAGCTTGGGAAGCTGGATGGTGGCGCCCCGGCCGATCGCGCAATCGATTTTGTCGTCGAGGGTGACGGTCCCGCTGACGTCGCGGGTGTGGAGCCTGAAGGGGAACTGGCTGGCATCCTTGCCGGCCGCCCCGGAGGCACCCTGCGGACCGGGGGCACCCTGCGGACCGGAGGCACCCTGCGGACCGGGGGCGCCTTGCGGACCGGGGGCGCCTTGCGGCCCCTGGGTACCCTGCGACCCTTGCGGACCGGGATCACCTTTCGGTCCTTGCGGACCTGAATCACCTTTCGGTCCTTGCGGACCTGGATCACCTTTCGGTCCTTGCGGACCGAGATCGCCCTTCGGTCCTTGCGGACCGGGATCGCCTTTCGGTCCTTGCGGACCGGGGTCGCCTTTAGGGCCTTGCGAGCCAGTCTCGCCTTGAGGACCCTGCGGGCCAGGAGCGCCCTGAGGGCCCTGCGGGCCGGGCGCTCCGGGGGGTGGGCTCAGCCACTCGTTCTCCGGCGCGGTCGTCAGGCCGAGGGCGGTCTGCACCAATTGCAGCGACGCGATCATCGGGCGGCGGCTCTCGTCGATGGCGACGTTGGCCGCGGGGCCGTCGACTTGCCAGCCTTTCGCCGGGTCGTCGCCGACGTGCAGCACGGGGAGGTCGAGGGCGGCGAGGAGCAGGCAGTCGGACGCGGCTCCGGCCGGGTCGGCGCAGCGCTGCGCCATCACCTTCGGGCGGCACTCGGTGATCCAGATCCGGTAGGCGACGCGCAGGAAGTCGTCGTATTCCTCGGGGGCGGGCGGCGAGTTCGGCGGCGAGAGGGGTGGCGAGCCCGCCGGTTCGCCGGTGATCTCACCCAGCGCCAGCCGGATCGCCGCGGGCCAGTCGGCGGGGGCGAGCGGGGGCGAGGCCGGGGCTTCCTGAGCCACCTGCTCCAGCCACTCGGCGAAGGCCGCGACCGCATCGGCTTCCCATTGCGGAGGCGGATCGAGGCGGAGCTCGAGGCAATAGTCGTCGGCGATGCGGGAGGGCTGCATCAGCTCGCTGTCGGTGCGGCACGGCTCGCCCGGCACCGGTACCGGCGCGGTCGGGCAATCGCGGAAGCACAGGGTGAGCCACAGGCGGAGCGGGCTGCCCGGGGCCGCGGCGGCGAGCCGGGCGGCCGCGGACTGGGCGTTGGCCGCCTTGGCCAGCCAGCCGTTGAGCGGTCCGCACTGGTCGGCGCCGACGCAGATCATCTTGCCGGACGGCGCCAGCGCCGACCCGGCGCCGACCCGCACGCGGGGCCCGTTCACGCCATCATCCTCGACGGTGACGGCAAGGCCCGCGGCGGTGCCGTAGCCGATCAGGTCGCGCGCCATCCACTCGCTGCGGCCGACCAGGTAGGCGTGCTCCTGCACGTAGTCGGCGACGCCGAGCACCATGCCTTTGACGTAGTTGACGTGCTGGTGCGGATCGGGCGTGCCGATCTCGGTGGTGACGGCGGTGGTCGAGTTACAGCAGGCCATCGTGGTCCTCCGGTCTGGTCCGGGGCGAGGGGAAGGCGGGGTTCAGCATGCGAGCTCCACCCGGTCCGGCCCGTGCGGGGGCCGATCCGGCCCGATGAAGCTCTCGCCGGTGTAGGCGCGGCCGAGGATGGCCGGCGGCAGCAGCTCCGGCGCGCGGCTGCCGGCGCCGATCGCGGTGTCGAGGCCGAGCCGTGCCTCGCCGATGCGGTTGGCGGCGAAATAGAACCGGACGTCGAAGATCGTGTGCGCCGGCTTCTCGAGCGCGATGATGCGCTGCGCGAGTGCTGACCGGGCGCGGAGGGAGGCGCTGTCGGTGGGCATTCCGGGGCGGACCGGCAGCAGCACGGTGAAGCGGTGCGCGGCATTCCGCATGGGGACCAGGGTGCGCGTGAACTGCGCCCAGTCCGCCACCGCCGCCGCGGTCGCCGGCGGCACGGCACTCGGCGCGACCTCCCCGAAAACGGCCCAAGCGGTGCCGTGGGCGGCGTTGAGCGCGTCGATCCGGCGATAGCGTCCGGCCAGCAGGCGCTGCCATGCGGCGCGGTCCGGCGAAGGACGCTGCAAGAACGCGCGCCAGTCCTCGGCCTGGGCGGCCGGGACCGAGAGCCGGGGCAGCGTGGCCATCGGGGCGGCACGGCCCAGCCCTGCTTGAAAGGCGACCCAGCGCAGGCGTTCGGCTTCGCCGGCGGCGTAGTCGGCCGCGGCGGGAACCGCGCGGGTGCGATAGGTTTCCACGATCCGCACGGCGCTCTCGCAGGTGCAGTCGCCGTTGCCGAACAGGGTGGCGTCGAGCGGTTCGCCGCAGGCCAGGGCGAGCGCGCTCTGGAGGCCCTTGATCGTGCCGCGCCAGCCGAAGAAGCGGAACGCATGGGCGGTGAAGGCGCGGCTGCGGGCCTCGCCCCAACTCGGGTCGAGCGCGACGTCGAACCAGTCGGCGAGCCAGGGCAGGGCCTCGGCGGGCACCGTGCGCGAATCCAGCAGCACGTGCGCCACCACAATCCGGGCCTCGATCCCGCTTAGCGTGCCCTGCATGTTGGCAAGGAAGCGGCCGAGGAAATCGGCCGGGCCGGGATCGGCGCGCCAGACTGCCGGGAGGTAGCGTTCGGCCCAGGAGATGCGCGGCCAGGACAGGCGGAGCGCGCGCAGATGCGGGCTGGCGTTGCCGTCGCCGCGCAGGACGAGCCGCAGCTGGAGGTAGCGGCCCTGCATGCGTTGCAAGAGCAGCTCGAAGGTGCCGGTGCGGGCGCGGCGGTCGGTCGGCACGATGGCGGCGGCGCCGTGGCCGGCGAGCTCCCCGCCGCTTGGCGAGAGCAGCGGGTCTGGCTGCCGCACCCAGGAGCCGAGCAGCGCCGGATCGTCGCCGCAGCAGGCCTCGACCTGGACCTCGGTGCCGGGGGGGATACAGCCGTCGAGGCGCAGCCGGTCCCAGACCGTCTGTGGCGTGTCCGCGTCGAACGGCCCGGCCAGCAACATCGCCTGGGCCGCAAAGAGCTGCCGCGGTTGCTCGACGGCGCGGGCGAAGGCGGGGAGCGGCCCGGTATCATAGCAGGCGTTGCCTTGCACGTTCAGCAGCGCGAGCCCGCCGTAGCGCCGCAGCGGGATGATGGTCGTGGCGGCGAACAGCGTCTCGGCGCCGGGCTCGCCGACGATGCGGAAGGCGCGCAGCTGGTTGCCGCTGCCGCCGGAGACGACAAGCTGCCGTTCCGTCTCGCCGCCGCGCAGCAGCACGCCGCCCACGGTCATGTCGTAGGGCACGAAGTCGAGGGGCTCGCGGGCGAGCACGGCGCCGTCGCGGAGGCGAAGCACGATGATGGAGGCCGGCGCGTAGGAGAGCACCGCGACCACGCCGGGGGAGAGCGGCTCGAGCGCGATGGGGTCGCTGGCCGGGTCGGACGCGGCGAGGTCGAACCCGGCGACGGAGGCAGCGGAGGGGTGCGCGCGCTGGCCTGCAGCCTCGGGCTGGAACAGGTCGGGTTCGGGCGCACCGCCGCTCGCGCCGCACAGGGCGAAGGCGGAATCGAGTTCGTAGAGGCGGCGTGCGGCGCGGTCGAGGAGCCACAGGCCGCGTCCGCGCGGCGCCAGGTCGGTGACATCCGGCGCGAAGCCGCGTGGCCAGGCGAAATGGACCGGGGGTCCGCCAGCGATCAGGTCGAAGCTGTCCAGCCCGGCCGGGCCGGCGGCAACCAGCCAGCTGTCTTCGGTGACCGCCAGGCCCCGCCAGGCGGCCGGGGTCGCGGCGCGCCGGGCTGCGTCGGTGAACAGCGCGCGGGGTGCGGCGGCGGCGCGGGGGTCGGGCCAGAAGGCGGCGGTCGAGCCGTCGCCGGCCGAGCGGACGAAGAGCCGGGCCGGGTCGGCGCCGATCCAGTAGATGTTGCCGTTGAGGTCGGCGGCGGCGGCGCGGCGGCGGGCCAGGTCGAGCGGCACGTCTGTCGAGGCGCCGCGCAGCCGGTCGAGCTGCAGCGCGAGGGTCACCTGCTGACGATCGGCATCCCATTCGGGCGCGCGCGCCGGGCGCTGCGGCGGCTCCATCGCCGTGATCTCGGCCAGGGTGCGGACCGGGTCGCCGGGCACGGGGCAGGCGCCCCAGTCGCGCTCGCCGAGCAGCAGGTGGAAGCGTTGGCCGTCGGGGTTCATCAGCAGGTCTTCGGCACGACGGGCACCGGCAGCACCGGCGGCCCGGATGGAGCGGGGCTGTTGGTTGCGTCACCGCGCAGGCTGGCGAGGTCGAGCGGGTCGCCGAGCGTCACGGAGAGGCCGAGCAGTTCGGGCAGCTCGATCCCGGAGATATCGACCGAGTCCGCGTTGCCGCCGGCGCCGGCGGCGAGAAGGACGTCGGCCACCTCGACGACGCCCGCGGCGCGCGCGGCTTCGGCGAGGAGCGCCCGGGCATGGACGGCGCGCTCGAGCGGCCAGCCGCGCAGCGCCGGGTCCACGTCCGGGCCGTAGAGTTGGCCCGAGGCCATGGCGAAGCCGCTGCCCTGGGGCGGCAGGGGGCTGAGATAGGCGCGCAGCCGCTGCTTGACCGCGTCGATCACCTCGGCGCTGCTGTGGCCGCCGGCGACCGTGATCCCGACCGAGACCCAGATGCCTTTATAGAGGGGCCCGCGCAGGACAAGCTCGGTGGTGACCAGCCGGCGCGGATCGAGGTAGACGCACAGCGCGCCGAGGAAGCGGTCGTCGGCCCGTGGAGCGGCGGGATGGGCCGGGTCGCTGGCGGGGATCGCCATGAGGGTGACCACGCCGGGTGCGCTGCCGACCGCGGCGGGGGCGAGATCCGGGTGCCAGGCCGGCAGCACCTCGAGCCGGCCGATAGCGACGCCGGGGGTGCGCCAGGCGATCGCGCGGAAATCCTCGGCAGTGACCAGCCGGTCGCGGTGCTGGAGCCAGCGCTGCACCTGCCGCTCGCCATCCTCGACGCTCTCGGCGTCGGCGCCGCCCCAGGTCGCGACCGGGTTGGTCGCGGTGAAGCCCGCCGGGACCGCGGGGCCTTCCTTGATCGCGCCGGGACCCAGGTTGCCGGCCTGGCCGACGCAGATGTCGTAGCTCGCATAGAGCCGCTCCCCGTTGGCGGGGCGCTGGCCGGCCAGGCCGCTGCCGAAACGGATCAGCCCGGCTTCGGGATCGATGAGGTAGCTGGTCGCGGGGGCGAGGGGCTGCGTCCCACCGGGGAGCGGGACTTCCGGCGCGGCGGCGAGCAGGTCGTCGATCGGCGACCACGTCACATCGCGCCCGTCGGTCGTGACACTGGACAGCACCACGCTGTTCTCGAGCACCGGCGCGCGGGAGAGCTGGCGCTGCTGATCGGGCGTGCCATCGCCGTCGGCCAGGCGCTCGGCGCGGACGGTCTCGCGCTGCCGCACCCGGGCGGCGTTGATGCCCGCCCAATCGAGCCGCAACTGGGCGGAGCTGGCGACGCGCAGCCGCAGCCAGGTCACGAGACGGTCGTTGAGGTCGGGCTCCTCCAGCGCCGGCGGCAGGTCGCCGACGCCGGCCTCGAGGGGGTCGAGGTTCGACCATAGGTCCAGCTCGCCCGCGGCCGGGAGGCTGATCTGGAGGATGCCGGGCTCGGCGGTCGGGTCGAAGTCGAGGCTCGCATCCAGCTTGCGCCAGACCGGCTGCGGGCGGCCGTCTGCGTCGAAGGCCAGCTCGCCGTTGGCATCCGGGCGGGCGATCTCGACGCTGAGCGTGTCGGCCGGGCTGGTGGCGGTGGCGTTGCCCGGCAGCAGCACGCGTTGCCCGGCGTCGATCGCTGGCGACAGCCCAAGCGAGAGGATCGCGCCGCCGAGGGCCGCGCGCACCGGGTCGAGCCCGCCCACGGCGTCGACCGGGCGGGCGAAGAGGCCGATCCACAGGACCCCGTCGATCGTGTCGGCGCTGTCGAACGCGGCCTGGCGGGAGTCGAAGGCGACGGATTGGTAGAGCGCGAAGGACTCGGGATCGAGCGTGCGGTCGTAGGAGGCGTAGAGCAGCTGGTAGAATTGGCGCAGCTCGGGGCTGGCATCGAGCACCGGGCGCTTGCTGTAGAGGCGCGCCTCGACGGGCAGCACGGCGACGCCGTCGACCGTGCGGAACGGCAGCTTGGCGGCCAGCAGTTCGATGTCGTGGGCCAGCACCTTCGTCTCGAGCGGGCCACGTTCGTTGGCGAAGGTGACGAGCCCCTGCGCCTCGCGGGCCGTCTGGAGGGGAATACCGAGGAGCTGGAGGAACTTCGCGCGGTTGCGCTCGGGGATCTGATTGGCGCGGTAGATCAGGTTCTCGGTCAGGAAGGCGAAGAGCTGGACCAGGGTGACGCCCGGGTCGGCGGCGTTGAAATTGGTCCATTCGGGCGTGTGGACCGGCACGCGGGCGAGCGTCTCGTCCACCAGGTCCTGGTAGTCTCGGTCGTCGATGATCGGCGGCGGCAGGGGCATCAGGGTTGTCCCAAACGGATCGCCAGGGCAACGCGCTCGGCGGCGCCGGTGGCGACCAGGCGGTAGGTGACGGTCGCGATGGCGGCCGTGGCGTCGGCGTCGTCCGGGCGGACCTCCACCTGGTCGAGCGCGATTCGGGGCTCCCACCGGCGGAGCGAGTCCTCGACTTGCCGGGCGATGCGGACATGGGTCGCCGGGTCGTTCGGCTCGAATAGGAACAGGCCGAGGCCGGCGCCGAAATCGGGCAGGGCGATGCGCTCGCGCAGCTCGGTCTGCAGGATCACCGCGATCGACTCGCGGATGTTCTGCTCGCCCTCGGACCAGCAGATCCGCCCATCGGCGCCGACGCGCAGCGGGAAGCTCAGGCTCTTGCCGAGCGGGCTGGTCATGCCTGCTTTCCTTTGAACTTGGGGAACGGGAAGCAGACGACGAACCAGGGCAGCCAGCGGAAGATGAAATCGAGCAGGGTGACGATGATGATCAGGAGGATTAGCGCGCAGAGGGTGATAATTGGGATTGAGAGGGAGCAGATCATGCCGATCTCGCCGCCGCTGCCGTCCTTGCAGCCGCCGCCGTCGCCGATGTCGATATCCTTGTGCAACGGCCAGGGCAGGACCTGGCGGACCAGATCGACGAAGCCGAGCCCCTTGGCGCGCTGCACCTGGCCGCACAGCATGTCGGACATGACGAACGCCGCACCGCGGCCATGCTTGCGCAGCCCGGCGGGCGAGGTGTCGGCGGGCAGGGTGATGGTGATCGGGCGGACCGGCGCCTCGGGATCGAAGAAGCTCGCGAGTTCGAACCGCTCGGTGGGATTGGACAGCGTCGGCGGATGGAGCGGGCCGCAATCGGCGTTGAGGTGGACCATGCGGACCACGAACAGCCCGTTGTCGCCGGCGGTCTTGAGCCGGATGTTGCGCAGATTCATGGCGTGCGGCAGCGGGGGCGCGGTGGTTTCGGGTCGGGCGGGCAACGCGCGGGCGAGCGTCGCGGTGAAGCGGTCGAGCTTTTCGGGGTCGGGCGCGCCGGGGACCGCGGGCGCGTCGGGCGGGGTGGCGATGGTGCCGGCCGGGTCGAGCTCGCCGGGATCGGGATCGGGTGCGGGCGAGGTGATGATGGCGAGCGCAGGCCCGGCGACGGCGCCGAGCGCGGTCAAGCCGACGAGCGGGAAGTGGAAGTCGGGCCAGGCGACGCCGGAGGCGGGTGGGGCGGTGGTCCTGGTGTAGTGCTGGGTTGCGGCCTCCAGCGTGTCGCTGAACGGCAGGATCCGCTGGAGCGCGTCGCGCATGGAGGACGCGAGGGGGCGCAGCTCGTTCAGGGCGGGGCGCAGCGCGTCGGCCTTGGCGCCGTCGAGCATGTCCCAGGCGGTTCGGGCGGGCGTGCCGACGGCGGGCGCGGCGTTGGCGGCCAGGGCGGCTTCGAGGTCGGGCAGCCATTGCTGGATCCAGGCGCGCAGGTCGAGCAGCAGCAGCCATGACTGCATCTGGAATTGGAGGTTCTGGGAGAAGGCCGCGTCCTGCAGCGCGGCGGGAGAGTCGGCGGACTTCTCGGTGATCGCCTGGTTCGCCTTGATGGCCGCGCGGACCATGGCTTTCCACGGCTCGCTCACCTGCATGCGGAGCGCGGTGGTGCGCGCCACGGTGGAGTTCGCGGGCGGCGGGAGCGGCGCGGGCGGCCGGAGGGCGTCGGCCTGGCCTTGGACGAGGCTCACGACGGTGTCGCTGACGGGCTTGCCGACGTAGTCCTCGCGCCGCGCCGCGGGCACCAGGCCGCCCCAGAGCTTCCGCGGGTCCCCCTGCTCGTCGGCGTAGGCGAGCGGGAAGAGCGGGAGCATCTCCTCGCCGGGCGCCAGATCGGTGCCGGAGGCGAGCTTCTGCCACTGCGCCTGGTCGCCGCGCTTGACGTAGGCGTATTCGGCCTTCGCACCGTCGCCGGTGGCCGGCATGAGGCGGCGCACCACGAAGTGGACGGTCTCGTGGCCGCCGGCGAGGGTGCGCTCGGGCAGGCCCGGCAGCGCGCAGGCGAGCGTGCCGGCGACCACGTAGTAGCGCTGGTGGGCGGGCTGGTAGAGCTTCAGCCGGCGGGCGGCGGGCACGGGCGGCGGGGTGACGGCGGCGCGCAGCAGGCGCCGCCGCCGGGCGTCCCGCATCGGCGCGGGCAGGGCGACGCGGACGATCGGGTCGGTCTGGTCGATCGGCTGGACCGGGTCACGCCAGGTTTCGAAGCGGGCGATGCGGTCGGAGATGCGGGCCGGCTCCTCGGCCAGGGTTGCCAGCAGCTGGTCCATGAAGTCGTCGCTGGCGAAGCGCAGGATCTGCGGCGCCTGCGCGAAGGACGGGGCGAAGGGCTGTGCGCCGCGCCACAGAGGCCGGGGCGCCTGCCACGCGGTGCGGTGCAGGGCGGCGCTCACCAGATGTTCCCCGCGCCGGGCGTGTAGGTGGCGCCCATCACCGTGGTGGCGATCAGGGTGTCGCACTGCACGACGCCGGAGAAGCGCGACATGCCGGCGTCGACCGTGACCAGGCCGGCCGAGATCGCGACTTGCGCGGCGTTGACGGTGACCTTGGCGGCAGCGGTGACCGTTATGCCCGCGGTCTCGAGCTTCACCGAGTTGCCGTTCGAGTCTTCGATGGTGACGGCGCCCGGGCCGTCTTTGAGGGTGAAACTCTGGCCGCCGGGGGTCTCGAGCCGGAGCAGCTCCTGGCCGTCGGTGTCGTCGAGGGTGATCTTCACGCCGTTTCGGCTGCGGATCACCTTCTTGGTGTTGCGCTGGTCGACCTGCTGCGGCGGCGCGTCGTGACCGTTCCAGAGGCCGCCCAGGACGTAGGGCCGGCGCGGATCGCCGTGCTCGAACGCGACCAGCACCTCGTCGCCCACGTCGGGCAGGAAGAAGCTGCCGCGGTTGGCGCCGGCGAACAGGGTTGCGTTCCGCGCCCAGGCCTCGAAGCCCTGGCCGCCGCCGCTGTCGGGGGACCAGGGCAGGCTCACCCGGACGCGACCCTGGCCATCGGGGTCGGCGATGTCGGTGACAATGGCGGGGGCCACGCCATACCAGCGGCCGCCCCAGCCATCGGCCACCCGTTCGCTGACCTGCCGCGCGGTCCGGTCGAGGTCGAGCAGGCTCATGCGGGCCTCCCGATGCCGGGCCGCTCGCAGCGGAACTCGGTGCGCAAGCCGGCCGCCTGGTCGAAACGATGACGGATCGCGGTCGCGCGATAGAAGCCGTCGAATAGCGGGCCGAGCCCGGTGAGCGCCAGTCGGGCGCCGACCCTGAGCGCGCCGTTCGCCTCGGCCACGCCTTCCCCCCGCACGAAGGCGCGGGCGACGTGGCGGAACGTGCCTTCGGCCACCGCGCGCGCCTCGGTCTGGTTGCGCGGCATGGCGTGGGCGATGCAGTCCACGCGGTCGCCGAGCGTGGCGGCGAGGATTGCGGCGCCGCCGTCGTCGCTGCCGAGTTCGGTGCCGATGGCGGCGCGGTCGGCGCGGTAAGAGACGCCGGTGCGCAGGCTCACGTCCCAACCGGACGCGACGAGCGCGGTGCGCTGCCCGGCGAGATCGGCTTCCACGTGGAATTCGCGCAGCGACCCGGCCCAGCGCAGGTCCACCTGCGTGTCCGGGCGCAAGCGGGCCAGGTGCAGCTCGCGGTTGTCGACCCACACCGTGGCGTCCTCGCGCCGGGCGAGATCGTGCAGCAAAGCGAGGTCGCTCTGGTTGACCTGGGCGATCAGCGGCTGTGTGACGGCGTCGAAATCGATGCGCGGCACGAGTCCGTGCTCGCCGGCGATGCGCTGCGCCACGTCTGCGAGCGTGGCCTGCTCGAAGCTGCGCGAGCGGCGGGTCATCCGCAGGTCCTGCAGGCGATCTTCGGCGAGCACGGTGACCGTCGGCGGGCCGCCATCGGGGTAGTCGGCACACAGCGCGCCGATGCGGCCGACGAACAGGGCGTCGTCGCCGAGCTTGAGGGTGATGGGCTTGCCGAACTCGAGCGTGCGGCGGTCGAAGAACTGGAAGCCCGGCGTGTCGCCACCCCAGTTGCCGAAGGTCAGCTCCGCATGGGCCATGCCCTCGACACTGTCGGCGACGTCGAGCGCGAGCAGGGCGGATTCGAGCCGGTCGATCCGCTGGCCGTCGATCTCGACCGTCGGGCGCGCCGGACGGATCGGCAGCGGCGTGATGGTCGCCGTGGCGGGCATCAGTGGGCCTTCAGCCGTTCATGACGCCGCGCGATCCGCCGGAGCGGCGCGAGCAGCGCCTGCGGCTCGATCTTGGGGGGCGGGGCGGGCAGAGCGGGGGCGGCGCTCGGCGGCGCCGGCGGTTCGGCGACGGCTTCGAACTGGTTGATGACCACGGGCATGGGGCCGATCCTCCTAGGTCGCGCTGAACTGCAGGCCGGGCAGGGCCGGCGTGCTCAGCTGTAGGTCGAGGAGCTGGCCGGGCTGGAGCCGCAGCGGGTCCTCGATGTTGTTGGCCGTGGCAATGGCTTTCCAATCCGCATTGCCGTTTGCCGCAGCCAGCGACTGCACCGAATCGCCCGATTTGGCCGCCGACAGCGGCGCGCGGCCGGGCGTGGACGGGACCCGGCCCTGGCCCTTGAACTCGGTGGCCAGGATCTTCTGCTGGCTGAGCGTGAGGCCGATGCTGGCGCGGAGCGGCTTGCCGTCGGCGCCGAAGAACTCGAGCGATTCCTCCAGACCCTCGACGATGCCGTCGAACAGGAAGGAGCCCCAGACGAACCGCGTCGCCGGCGCCACCATCTTCTTCTTGTCCTGCTTGTCGCCGGTCGGGGTCATGAAGAAGATCACGTTCTGCGTCAGCCGGCGCACGTCATCGACGGCGTTCTCGGTCATGGCGGTGACGTCGAACCACAGCGTGAGCGCGAGCTTGGTGGTGCCGGCGCCGACGAACTGGCGCCCGGTGTTGCCGGCGGCCTGGTCGCCGCCCTGGGGCTGGACCAGCTGGTTGGCGAAGGTCACCTTCAAGGTTTCGGGATTGAACTGGACCTCGACCGACTTGCCGCCGGACTTCTCGTTCTTGAAGTCCTGCTCCAGCTCGATCAGCTTGGCCTTGACGAGCTTGGTCATCAGCCCCTCCCCGGCTTGAAGTCGAGCGTCTCGTAGGCGATCTGCAGCTCCTCGACGGCAATGGCGGTCGCGGTGGCGTTCAGCGCGGGCGCCTTGAGCTTGACCGGAAGGCAGCGCGACAGCTGGAAGCGGGCGCGCTCCCCGGTGCCGTCGGGCGCCAGCATGACCACCTCGGCGTCGGCGCGCAGCCTGGGGTTGGCGACCGAGTCGTGGAACCAGGTCCACAGGCCGAAATCCTCGGTCATGCCGCGCTTGAGCGTGAGGTTGGCGTAGGAGGCGGGGCCATTGAGGCGGATGACGCGCCCGGCATCGCCGCCCTCGCGGATGGTCTTGACCTCCATCGTCATCTCGAGCCCGTCGCACTCGGCGAAGGCCGCGCCGACCAGCGGCCCGCTCTGGCCGTCGCGGTGGATCTCGACGGAGAAGTTGAAGGCGATGAACGGATAGGGGCGGGTTGCTGCGTCGGGCATCTCAGCGCTCCTCGACCACGGCCAGGCGCTCGCCGACCTGGTTGAGCACGATCGTGAGGAATCGCAGCGGGCGCGACGGCGCGACGGCGAGTTCGATCACCAGCCGCCCGTTCATGCGGTCCGAGCCCGCGGCGCCGACCATCAGCCGATAGCTGTCGTCCCCGCCCTCGCCGGCGAAGGCGCCGCGCCGCAGGAGGTCGGCGAGCAGATGGCTGAAGACCCGCTCGATGACCCGGCGCAGCACGTCGCCGTTCGGCTCGAACACGTAGGTGGCGCCGCGACGAGCGGCAGTGCGGCGGAGCAGGGAGACGAGGCGCCGCACGTTGATCTCGCGCCAGTCGCTCTCGTCGGAGAGCGTCATGGCGTCCGTCATGGTGAAGCCGTGCGGCAGCTGCGCCACGGTGTTGACCATCGCAGCCGCCAGCTTTTCGCGGCCGGCGTCGGGGACCGGGTCGGCGAGCGCGAGGATGTCGGCCAGCGGCACCAGCGCCGGCCCGATCCAGGCGCCCCGCTCGCGCGCGCGCCGGGCGATCACGCCGGTGGCGGCGCCGTCGGGCGGCAGCTCGAGGAGAGCTCCGCCCGGGCCGTTACCGGTGACGAGCCACGGATGATAGAGCGCGCCGAAGCGCAAGGCTGGCAGCTCGTTGAAGGCGAGCCCGACGGCGAGGCGGTCGCGATGCGCCGCCGCCTGCTCGGCCCGGTAGTGACGCGGCAGCGCGAGCACCGCGAACTGGTCGCCGAGCGCGGCGCACATCCGCAGTAGGGCCTGCTGCACGGTCACCAGCGCGTCGTCCCGGTAGTGGGCGGCGTCGCTGATCCAGGCCGAGAGCGCGATCAGCACGCCGGTCGCGTCGGCGGCGCTGACGTTGCCGTCGTGCTCGGCGCGGATGGCGTAGCAGTAGCTTCCAGGGCGCGGCGCGGCAGCGACATATTGAAGGTCGGTGCCGCGCCAGATCTCGACCCGGTCGGTCATGTCGGCGCGGCCGGCCTCGAACAGCACGTAGGTCGAGCCCGGCTCGCTCGGCGTCCATTGCAGCAGGACCGGGCCGGGCGCTTCGGCGTGCAGGGGGAGGAAACGCGGGGCGGCCAGCAGGCGCGTGCCGCAATCCAGGAAATGGCCGGCGTCGGGCTGGGAGAGAGCGTCGGTGCCGGCCGGCGTGCAGGGGCCGCGGTGGTCGCGCCAGCTGGCGGGTGCGGCGAAGGGGGCGGGGCGGGGCGGATCGGGCACATTGCGGGGAGCCTCGATCCAGCCGGGCTGCACGAGGTCGGGCACGGCGATGAGGCTCGGCTCGGCGAAGTCGCTGCCGCCGGGCAGCGCCAGCGCGGCGTGGATGCCGAACAGGTGGCCGCCTTCGGCCTCGCGGACGAATTGCGCCTGCGTCACCAGGCTCGCGCCCCGGCAATCGGCGAGCACCGGGTCGAGGAACAGTTCCGCGTCGAAACGCGAGAGGCCGTCTCGCTCGAGGGAAGTCGCGGGCGTCTCGACGGGGCCGACGAGCACCGACCAGTCCTCGCCGAGGTCGCCGGGCAGCCAGGCGAGGGGCGGCGCGTCGGGCAAGGGCGCGAGCGGCGGGCGGAGGGCGGCGAGGGCCTCCTCGTCGGCGTAGTAGCCGTCGTCGTCCATCTGCGACCACCAGCTGTCGGGGGCGTCTGGGGTCAGTCCGAAGGGACCAAATTGCGTGAAGCCGTTGCCGTCGCCGACCCCGAGCAGGAGACGCAGGCGGTTGATCCGGTCCGGCAACTGGGGCGGCGAGGCGGAGGCGGCAAGCGGCTCGATCGTGGCGCCGGCCGCGAGGCGGCGGACGATGCCGAAACTGGGCGCCGGGTCGGGCCCGATCAGCTCGACGAGGTCGCCGTCCTGCAGCGGCGTCGCCGGCGCGACCGCGGTGCGCTCGATCCGGACGGCGACGAGCAGACTGTCGGACCAGGAGCCCAGGCTGGCGGCGCGGAGTTGCGCCGGCCCGGTCGTGCCGTCCGGCGCGAGGGCGACGAGGCCCGGCAGGACGAAGGTCGCGGCCTCCGCCACGCCGCTGGCGGACTCGCTTGGGGTGAGCGGGCGCTGCGCGCGCCAGGCCTGCTCAAGCGCCGGGGTCCGGGCGGTGCGCACCACGTGGCAGCGGGTGCCGCCATTGGCGAAGAAGGCCTGGACCGCCGGGCCGAGGGCGGCGTCGGCGTCGGCGGTGAGGGCGAGCGGGCCGCCGAACACGGCGGCGAAGGCGTCGGCGCTCTCGATCGCCACAGGGCGGTGCACCGGGCCCTTGGCCGCGAAACCGACGAAGAGCGCCACGTCCATGCGCGGCAGGGCGTCGGGCGCCACGGGCGGGCGCGGCGCGATCGCGAGGCCGGGGAAGAGGTGGCGCAGCGACACGCGCTCACTCCATCTCGAGGCGTTCGTAGGCGACGACCATTTCCTCCATCGCCACGTCGGTGCCCTTGGCGTTCACCGGGCCGAAGGTGCTCTTGATGATGCGGGCGCGGAGCAGCTTCCAGGTCATCACCGCGGCCGTGTGATCCTCGTTCTGCAGCGTGACGGTGATGGTCCGGAACGCGCCCTGGTCGCCGTTGCGGATCTGGTGGAGCCATTGGTAGAGGTTAAGCGAGCCGATGACGCCGCGCTTCATGGTCACGTCGGTCGACTTGTTCATGCCGGTGATCTTCATCACCGAGTTCTCGCGGCTGTTGCCGGTACGGTATTCGGAGACGGTGACCTCCATGCCGATGCCGGAGAGCTCCTGAAAGCCGGCGGCCGGGCCTTCGGTCTGGCCGTCGCCGATATCGACGAGGAAGTTGAACTGGACGTACGGTCGGTCGCGCAGGACGGCCATTGGGGGTTCTCCTTAGATCTTGCTGTCGGCGGTCCACTGGCCGATGCGGAAGATGACGAATTCGGCGGGACGCAGCGGGGCCACGCCGACGAGGCAGACCAGACGCCCGTTATCGAGATCGTTCTGCGACATGGTCGAGCGGTCGCATTTGACGAAGAACGACTTCTCCGGCTTGTCGCCGAGCAGCGCGCCGTTCTGCCATTCGTTGAGCAGGAAGTCAGAAATGGTCGAGCGCACGTTGGCCCAAAGGCGCTCGCCGTTAGGCTCGAACACCGCCCATTGGGTGCCCTTGTCGATGGAGCGTTCGAGATAGGCGAAGTAGCGCCGCAGGTTGACGTATTTCCATTCGGGGTCGCTCGACATGGTCCGCGCGCCCCAGAGCCGCATGCCGCGGCCCTCGAAATAACGGAAGCAGTTGACGCCTTCGGGGTTCAGCACTTCCTGCTGCGATTTGTTGAGCATCGTTTCGAAGCCGAGCGCGAGCGTCACGACTTCGTTCGCCGGGGCTTTCCAGACCGCGCGCTCGATGTCGTTGCGGGCGTAGATGCCGGCGACGAAGCCCGAAGGCGGGTAGTAGTTCTCGAGCCCGGTCACCGGGTCGAGGATGCGGATCCAGGGATAGTAGAACGCGGCGTAGCTGCTGTCGTAGAGGGCACGGAGGGCGCGGACCTCCGAGACCGACTGGCCCCTGACGCTGTCGACGACGCCGATCCGGTAGCGCATCCGCTCGCAATGGCCGATCAGCAGGGCGATCACCGTGTGCGCCGCGGGCGTGTCGCGGCGGGTGGCGCCGGGTGCGGCGACGATGGAGATATCCTCCAGCGCCTCGAAGGTGACGAGCCCGGAGGAGCGGTTGCGGTCGTCGGTCTGGCCCTCGTAGGCGGACGCGTCGGGCTCGAGCCCGTCGTTGCCGCCGGTCAGGCGCACGGTGACGCTGCGCTGGGCCGGGCTGCTGTCGCGGTCGAGCAGGGCGGGGGTGAACAGCTCGTCGGGCGGCGAGGGCGGCGACGTCAGGCTGACATCGTGCAGCGTGCGGAAGTCTTCCATGACGGAGAGCCCGGTCGAGGCGGCGGCCGGGGTCAGCACGATGGGGAGTGTCCGCGCCCGCGACAGGCTCGCCGGGTCGGCGGCGAAGTAGGCGAACATCGAATCCGGGGCGCCGCCGGTTTCGTGCCGGGGGTCGAGCGGCAGGTCGGCGGCGACGAAGGTCGACAGGTCGGCGGCTTCCGGCTCGAAGGTGATCGTGGCGGTCAGGGTGCGGATCTCGAGGCCGTCGGCGGTGAAATCGGCTTGGAGTTCCAGCTGCGGGTCGGTGTCGGAGTCGAAACGCCAGGTCTTGTTGAGCTCGTCCCGGCGCAGCAGGCGATAGCCGGCGACGGGACCGCTCACGTAGACGACGTCGCGGTCGGACGCGCCCCGCAAGCCGACGGTGCCGTCGCCGTTGCGGGCGAGCCGGTTGGGGCCGAGCTGGAAGGTAAAGGTGACCCGGCCGTTGCCGGCCTGGCCCGGGTAGCGCGCGGCCACGTCGAGCTCGAGCTCTTGCGGCGGGGAGGCGCTGGCGGCGTATGCGGCGCGGGCCCGGCCGTCGTCGCTGCCGCTCGCCGGGGTGAAGGCACGGGCGACGTAGAGCCGCTTGCCGCCCTCCTCGAAGAAGGCGCGGGCCGCGTTCCACATGTAGTTGTCGATGACGCCGACGCCGTCGCCGAACTCGAGCCGGGTCTTGCCGCCGTAGACGCGCTCGAACTCGACGAGGCTGGTGATCAGCTCGGGCTCGATGTCGATCGGGCCGTAGCGGGTTGCCCCGACGAAGCCCGTGGTCGTGGTCGATACGCCCTCGATCGATTTGGCGCGGAAGGAGACTTCTTCCACGAATACGCCGGGAGCGAGATATTCTGGCATCAGCTTACTCCTCTGCTCGTCATGCCGCCGCCATGATGAGGAAGGACGAGGGCCCGGTTGGTGTGTGGTCGGTCCGCACGGTCAGCGGGTGGCCGAATTGGAGAAGCTGCGGCGCGAGCGGCTCGGACGGAGACTGGGTGGAGGCGAACAGGTCGCGCGGCATGGTCAGTTGACCCATGATCTCGGGGAGCGACGGGACCGGGAACGGCGGGAGCAGCGCCGAGTAGGCGACGAGCTGCAGGGTCCATGAAGGCGCCGGGGCGGACGCGGGCGGCGAGGCGTCGGGTGGGGACAGCATCGACAGGTTCGCGCGCGGCCATTCCGGCCAGGGCATGAATACGGCGAAGCGTCCCTCGTCGTCGGCGAGGCCGAGTCCTTGCGCCGTGCCGTCCAATTCGGCCGCGATCAGCGTCCAGGCGGCGGGCGCGTCATCGTCGAGGCGCCGCAGTTGGCCGCGGATGGCGGCGTGGCCGGGTGGGGCCGCCCGCGCCGGCGCGGAGAACAGCGGCAGCGCGCCGGGGCACGGATCACCGCCGACCTCGTCGCAGAGCGGTGCGAGCGGCCTTGCGGGCAGGGCGGACCAGCCGTCCCAGTCGTAGAGGCCGCGGTGGGGCAGGCTGATGTCGAGCCGCAGCGGCAGGAAATCGCCCAGCGGATCGTCGACGCTCAGCGCGTAGGATCGGACCGGCACGCTGCCGACGCTAGCGGGGTCGAGGTCGGCATCGCGCAGGCCCGGCAGGCGGGACGCGATCCACACGGCCCGTCCGTTGCGGGCGAGGATCTGCGCGGTTCCGCCCGGCGGGGCGGCGGACACCTCGAACTGGCCCGCGGCGATCTGCGCGGTCGCGACGTCGCGGAGCCGTAGGCCCAACGGTGCGATCCGGCTGAAGCGGTCGAGGGTCGCCACCCCGCTCACTTGAGCACGCCCATCTCGAAGGCGCGCTCGACCACCAGGGGCGCCTCGATGATCTCGGCGGTGCTGTCGATCATCAGCATCCGGACCAGGTAGTTGGCGAAGAGCGGCATCGTCTTGATGCGGTCCCACAGCGTCAGGTGGTCGGCGACCGGCAGCGAATCGAGCACGAGTTCGACCGCCTCCTCGTCGCGGAAAACCCCGCCATCGGGCACGGCGTCGTTGAGCCGGCTGGCGAGCAGCGGGCCGATATCGTCGACGGTGCGCAGCATCCAGCCGAACAGGCGCTGCTGGCGGTCGGCGTCTTCGGCGAAGGGCACCAGCAGATAGGTGAGGTCGACGGGCAGAGAGGGGCGGAAACGGCGGCCCAGGGCGTCGGTGCGGACGCCCGGATTGCGGCGGTTGCCGTTCGGCGCCATGCGCCACAGGAACAGGGCGATGCCTTCCTTCATGGGCTCGCTGAAATCCTTGGTCTGATACAGTTCGGCGTTGAGCGAGCTGCCCAGGCCCGAGCCGGGGTAGGCCTCGCGCAGGATGTCGCGGAGCGTCAGCGAGACCGCGGCGATGGCGCGATGCTGGGCCATCAGCCCTGTGTTCCGTGTTCGGCGATGAACCGGGGCAGCTGGGACAGGCCGGCCTCGTCGAGCGCGATCGGATGGCGGTGCAACGTCAGCAGCGCGCCCTCGCGCCCGTCGGCTGCCAGCGAGAACACGGCGACGCCCTCGAGTTCGGCGATCGGCTCCAGGGCCGGATCGGTTTGGCAGAGGACGAGGACGGTCGCTCGCGCCTCGCGGGCCGCGGCGAGCGGGTCGCTGGCGAGTGGCGCCCGGCCGACGACCTGGAGCTCGGGATGGACACGCAAAGCCTGCTCGACGACTTCGCCGAGCATCTGAGGCATGGCGCCGAGCTGGATCCTGATCGGGATGACACATTCCCTTCCGCGGCCGGAAGGACATTCGTAGCGGGAGGATTTTGTTTCGCCTATGGACGGATTGGCCAGATTCCGGCCTGGGCCGTTCGGCCATTCGAGGGGGACCGGACGGCACGCCCGCAGATGCCGTTACGACACTGGACCGACCGGCGCGCCGGCGTTATGGTGGGGTAGAGGCCGCGTGCCACTCGATACGACGCGGAACCCTGTCCAAAATGGAGGGAACGATGCCAGCCGCGGTTCGTCTTGGCCGAGCCGATACTGACGACCCGAGATGGTGCGGTCTGCCGATGGGCTGGGACCGGCTTGGCTCGTGCGCCGCGGAATGGCCAGATGCTCGAACCAAGGCACCGTAAGGTCGAGAAACGTCCGCGCGTGCTGGTCGTGAGCGACGTGTTGCTCTATCGCGAAGGCGTGGCCCGCGGGCTCGAGCAAACCGGTCATTTCGAGATCGTCGGCGCCGCCTCCGGTGAGGAGGTCATGGTGGTATTGTCGGCCGGACTGGTCGACGCGGTTGTGCTCGACGCGTCGGAGCCCGCCGCGTTGCAGACCGGGCGTGCGCTGCGGGCGCGCTGGGACGCGATTCCGATCATCGGGTTCGGCATCGCGAGCGACGCGGGCAGCCTGGCCTGCGCCGAGGCCGGGCTCAGGGGCTTCATCGGGCGCGATGGGTCGGTCCGCGAGTTGGCGCTGGCGATCGAGCGTGCCCTTGCGGGCGAGGTGCTCTGTTCGGCCGGGCTGGCTGCCCTGCTGTGTGATCGGCTGGCGCGGCTTGCAGGGATGTCGCCGACCGTGGCGTCGGGCGTGCTGACCCGCCGCGAGTGCGAGATCGCGGAACTCGTGTCCGAAGGCCTGTCGAACAAGGAAATCGCGCTGGCGCTGCATATCGGCCCGGCCACCGTGAAGAACCACATCCACGCGATCCTGGAGAAGCTGCAAGTCGCGCGCCGCAGCGCCATCGCGGGTCGTTTGCGACCCGGCCTCCGCCCGGCCTCGCCGCTGCCCTCGCTCGATCCCAGCCAAGATGCCGAGGTTCGACTGTGAGTGCGGCCGACGGCCGAACGACGCTCGAGCGGAAAGAGGACGCCGAACTCCAGAAGCTCGAGGCCGAGGCGAGGAAAGCGCGGGCCGAGGCGGAGAGAGCGACCCGGCGGTGGTCGCCGGCCGGTGTGCTCTCGGGGTTCGTCTCGGGCGCGGCCGTCATCGTCAGCGCCGCCCAGGTTTGGATGGCATGGACGGCGCATCAATCGTCGGTCGATCTGGCGACTGCCGAGAGCAGGCTGCAGCAGACGCGAACGGCAGCAGACACCGCGCTGCGCTGCATGGATACGGCGCTCAAGACCGCCGATTACGCGATCAAGCTGCGAGACGACTTCGTGAAGGCTTCGGCCGACCCGACGCGCCAGCTTGCCATCATGAACGTCGTCATCGCGACATTCCCGCCGGCGACCGCCCGCCGAATCCTGCAGGCCGCCGCAAGCGAGGGCGGCGGTTCGCCCACCGTTCTGGCCCGCTACGACGAGGCTAGAACCGAGTTACCGACGCATGACGACGTGACGAGTTGCCCGACGAGCGAGGTCGTGCTGCAGAGCGCCTTCACGCCCCAGGATGTGCCTGCGAGCCTGCCCACCAATGTCGCGCTCGCCGCGCCGGGCTGCCCCACGACGGGGCCTCAGCAAGCGATCCCGCTGCTCGTGTTTCCGCAAATCGTCCGCGCGCAGGACCGGGAGGCGGCGCGGCGCGTGCTTGCCGGCCTCGTCCAGATCGCACCCGGAACCAAGGTCCAAGCGGTGGACACGGTGCCGGCGCGCAACCCGCAGAACGCGACGGCGCAGGTGCGCTACTACTTCCCCGACCAGGCCGACACCGCGAGCGCCCTGGCGAAGCTGCTCGACGCCGCGGGATGCCTCGCAGGGGTCCCCGGGGTCGGCAAGTTCGATACGCGCTATATCGGCGGCAACTTCAGCGGCTTGCGGCGCGATCGGATCGAGGTCTGGTTCCCGGCGCTGAACCAGCCTTCTTAGTCATACCTGGATGGCTTAGCCCATCTCCTTCGGCCAGCGCAGGCCGCCCTGGAAGAGGGCGGTGACCGGGTATTTCGTCACGTCCACCTCGTCGTGCTGATTGCCCGCCAATAACTCGAGCTTGCCGCCTTCCTGCCCGACCCAGAAGCCGACATGCCCGGAGGAGCCCGGCGCCTGCGGCTTGAGCACGGCGATGCAGCCGAGCCGCGGAGCCATCAGCGGCTCGCCGAAATCGAGCCAGTCCGCTGCCTTCGCCGAGCCCCTGTCGATCAGGTTCACCTGTTTCAGGCAGAAGCTCACGAAGGCGCCGCACCAGGAAACGCTGTCCGGATGCGCGCCGAACGTGGTGGCCCGGAAGTATTCGACGATCCGGGGGTTGTCGGCGTCGCCGGGTGCTTCCTTCTCTCCGACCTCACGGCGAGCAATGCCGAGCCAAGCGGGTTCGGCGCCCGGTGCCGCAGGTTCCGGCTCGAGGAGTGCCACCGGCACGGGCGGGCCGCCGGCCGGCACGGCGCCGAGCAGATCTGCCGCTTGGAGCATTGCCCTCTGCATCTTCCCCGCGAACGAGGCGATGACCTCGCCGACGGTGCGGGTGCGCCCGTTCTCGATGAAGATCGTGCGGTTGGCGCTGATGACTTTGCCGGCGGAGTCACCGAGCGCCGTATCGGCTCGTGTCTCGGAGCCGCCCGCGAGCAGGCGCGCCGCGGTGCCGCAACCGAAGAAGTGCGCGGCATAGCATTCCTCCGGGCGCGGCTGCCGGTTCACCGCCCTTTCGAGCGCGCGGGTATTGTCTTGCAGGAAGGCTGCCCCCATGAGGCACTGGGCGCGGAGATCGCGCCGGTCGCCCACCACGACGCCGCAGGCGGACCCGTGTTGACGCACGACCTCGCCCCAGGTGCCGTCCAGGAACTGGAAAAGTCCGAAGGCGGTCGAGTTCTGGTTGTGCGCGTCGATGCGGAGGCCAGACTCGACGATGGCGATGGCCGCGAGCGTGTCGGGATCGGCGCTGAAATGGACTGCGGCTTGCCGCATCGCCTCGGCGATTTCTGCGCGACCAGGCGAGGCGTCGGCTGGGGTGACGACGATGGACCGCAGCGCCGGGAGCGGTGCCGGACCGGCCGGCGCCGCGTCGCCCGCGAGAGTGCAGCTGAGGCTCACGACGTGTGCGGGCCAGTCGTGCGAGTCGGCGACGGCCATCGCGGCGTTGAAGCAACCGAGGAAGCGGTCGATGTAGGCGCCGCTGCCGATCGGATATTGCAGCAGGCGCCAGCGGTTGGCGGGTCCCGCATTGTAGCGCAGCACGCCGGCATCGTAAGCGGCGGCCGCGAGCGGCGGATCATAGCCGGTTTCCATCGCCTGCTCCTCGAGGCAGGCGGCGCAGGCCAGGATGGCGACTTCGGGTTTCTGCAGTTCGGCGAGCCGCAGACCGGGCTGACGCAGCACCGCGCGCGCCGTGGCCAGGGACGTCAGCCCAAGGCCGGCGGCGACGCGCGTCGGCGTGGATTCGGGATCGGCGGTGTCGCAGCCCGGCGCGAACAGGACCGCGTCGGGATAGCCCGCGCTTTCCGTCGCAAGGCAGGCCGCGATCAACTCGAGCGGCACGGGGTGCATGGCGAGGGCGGCGGCCAACTCGGATTTGAAGCGCGTGAGAATGCTGCCGAGCAGCGTGCGGTCGGCCATGGTGGCGACGGCGCCCGTCTCACCCTCGACGGCCACTCCCTGCGGGGTCAGGCGCCAGCGGCAGCCATCCTTGTAGCGTCCGTGCAGCGTGGCGAGGGCGGCAAGCGCCTCGCCGCCGACCGGGTCGGCAGACGGTCCGTCGCCTGCGCCGAACAGCGCCGCCCAGGTCGCCGGCCCCACGATCCCGTCGACGTCGAGGCCGCGGCGGGCCTGCTGGAAGCGGCGCACGGCGCTTGCGGTCGCTTCGCCGAACAATCCGTCTTGCGCGGGTCCGTCGCCCGCCGCCGCCAGGGCGCGCTGGATGGCCAGGACGTCGTCGCCGCGCATCATCGGCGAGGTCGAAAACAGGACGCGCCGCAGCGTTGGCATCACGCGCAACTCCGGTTCTTCATGGCCTGGGCGAAATTGTCACGCAACGTGCCGAGGCGGGGCCCCAGGTCGGCAGGCGCCTCGCCGGCCGGGAGTCCGGCCGCCGCATCCTTCAGCGTGGCGCAAGCCTGCGCGGCGGGGACCTGGCGCGTCAGGACGCGGCTCAGGCTGTTGTCGGCCGCGTAGTAGGCGCCGTAGGCGGCGCCGCCCGGCATGGTGCGCAGTTGCCCCGCCACGCCGTCGAGCGCGCGGGCGTTGGCGGGGTAGTCCTCGTTGTCGCGGGCGATGCGCGTCGCGTCGGCGAGGCCTCGTGTGGCGACGAGCCGGTCGGCGTTGGGCGGCAGATGGGCGAGTGCGGCGCGGAAATCCTGCAGCGCGCATTGCCGCATGGCGGCCCGGGTCGCGGCGGCGGCCGATTCCACGAGGTCGAGGCAGGCGGCCGCGTGTTCCTCGTAGAGCCGCCCGCACACGGCGCTCACCTCCGTGCAGGCGACCGGGTGCTGCGCGACGACCCGCGGGTCGCGCGTGCCCTCCACCTGCTCGAGCGTCTGCGCGTCCTGTCTGCCTGGGCAAGCGGTCAGCAGAAGCAACGCGAAGCTGGCCGCCAGCGCCCTCGGGTCAAGCTGCGGCATTGCGGCGCTCCTCCGTCGGCCGGGTCGTGCCGACCATGGCCGCCCCGGCTTCCAGGCCGCTCGAGACCACGCCCATCAGCTTGGCCGGATCGAGATGCAGGTCGCGCAGCGCCTGCACGACGTAGACGACTTTCTCGAGCGCATCGCCGGCGCGCGGGTCCTCGCGCATCTTGAGCGCGCCGGTGAGCAGGGTGCCCATGTCGATACTGGCCGCCGCCGCGCCCGCGATCGGGGGGATCGCGACCTGTCCCGCGAGGGCGTCACGGGCCCGGAGGAACACGGCGCTGCCGCGGTATTCCTCGAGCGCTTCGGTCATTTCGGCGGCCGATGCGAAGCGCGAGCGCAGCCCGAGATCGTCGGCGGCGTCGGCCATGAGGTCACGCGCGAGATCGCCGCTGCTCTTGGGATTGCCGTCGGGGCCGGGGATGAGGCAGGCCCGAAGCAGCTCCGTGGCGACATTCGGGGCGCTGCCGTCGAGCCGCTTGGCCATCAGCGGCGAGAGTTCCAGCGCCAGCTGCGCGGTGTTGCCGTCCACCGTGTCGGGCAGCAGGGAGCGGTCGAACGGCTTGGCGAGCAGCGCCGCCTTCCAGGCGTTGAACTTCTGCTCGTCCGCCGCGACCTGCAGCCCGCCCAGGACCAGGCCGGCGACGACGCCGACGGGTCCGCCGGGCAGCCCGGCGATCGCGGGCCCGGCGAGCTTGAGCGCGCCGCTGAGGACGGAGGCGGCGCCGCCCAGGATCCCGGGCAGCCCGGCGTTGTCGAGCGCGCCGAGCACGGCTGTCGCGGCCGACGCAGCCTGAGCCGCGGGGGGCGCAGCCGGGTCGTTTTGCAGCACCTTGTCGATGGTTCCGAGCACTTGATCGGCGGCGCCAGCCACCATGTCAGCCTTGCTGACGAGCTGTGACCCGACGCCGAGCTTGCCGAGGGCGGAGACGACCTGGCGCCCCGCCTCGATGTCGCCGCGGATCGATTGCAGCGGGCCCGGGTCGTTGGCCGCGACCGGACTCGCGCCCGCAGCGGCGTTCCCCCCTGCGCTTTGCGCGCCCGCTGCCGCGGGGGCGATGGCCGGCGTGTTGACCGAGGCGGACGCCGTGGCGACGGTTGCCGCCGTTTTTTCCAGCAGATCGGGGATCAGGCGCTCCGAGAACCCACCGGCGAAGGCCACGACGAGGGCCGATAGCCAAGCGCCGTCGACCGTGTCGCCCACCGACAGGGTGCCGAGCGAGAACGACACGGCCTTCAGCTTGAGCAGGCTGACGAGTACGCTGGCGGCGATCGCGCCGATCACGACCCGGAGCACTGCGTCGGCCACGTTGTCCCGCAGATGCAGGTCGGTCAGGACGGTTCGGTTGCGGATCCCGATGGCGATGGAGAAGAAGGCGCCGATCGTGCCTCCGGTGAGCGAGAACCAGAGCAGCCAGGCCGCCGGGTTGGAAGGGATTCCGCCGACTTCGCTCCAACGGTTCAGCACAAGCCAGACGACCAGGATGACGATCGCCGAGGCTGCGAAGGCTGCAAGAAGGTAGACGAAGCGTGACCACGACGTGCGCTCGTCGATGATGTCGGTCTTGACGATCTTGAGCACGTCGAGCGCGCCGGTCGTGTCGTTCTCGAGGGCGACGCTCAACGCGTCGGCCACCCTGCGGTCGAAGTGCACCGCCTTTGCAAGCTGCTTCGGGCCGCCGGCACGCCAGCCGTCGATCAGCCCGTTGATCTCACCCCGGATGGGATTGAGCGGGGCGAGGTTGGCGCTCTGCGCTTTCGCCTCCACCTCGTCGTCGGCGTAATGGGCGAGCACGCGGGAAGCGGTGCGGTAGATCGCGTAGTGGGGCGCGCTCTTTTTGTAGACGTCGGTGATTTCGACACCGGCCGGGTCAACGCCGCCGACCTTGACCTCTGAAACGAGCATGGCCTTTTGCCTTTCGTTACGGTCGGCACGCTATCTGAAAGCGAATGGGCGACGCCACAGAAAACTACCGGCTCCGTAACGAGACCGTTTGACGGTTCAGTGATTGCCGATCAGCGCGTCGTACTCGTAATCTCGAGCCCGCCGGCTTCTTTCAGACCGCCCTGGAGAACTTATGGGAGAATTGCTGCCGCGCCGCCGCTTCGCATCGGCCGTGCTTGCGGTTTGGTTAACCACGGGCGGAATCGTCTTCGCTGCAGCCAGCGTCGGCGGCAATGATGGCACTCCTGATGACGAATTGCGGATCGGCGGCATCAAAACTTATCCGTCAGAGGAAAAGGCTCGGCTTGCCTGCAACAAAGACCCCGTCGTTTGGGCGGACCGCTATGCGGGATACATCTACTTCCCGCGCGAAACGCAGTACGGCCGCACCGCACAGGGCGCGTTCGCTTGTTTTGACAAGGCGAGCAAGGGCAATTACTGGACGACTGGGCCGATGGGCAGCATCGGCCAAGGCCACGGGCCAGGCCGCCAATTCCCGGAGCGTTTCCCGCCGCCGACCTCATAAGTTCAGTGGAACGGCTTGGTCAGGCCGATCCGCACGATGGCGCTGCCCGGCAGCACGTCGGTCGGCGAGACGGTGGGAAAGCTTTCGAGTTGTTGCGGCGTGTAGTCCAGCACGGCGACGTATTCGCCGAGCAGGCCGACGGCCTCCGATGGGACCGCGATCGGGCGGCCGCCGACGCCGAGAACGCCGCCAAGGCGCAGGATCAGGTCGGTCCCGCCGTCGGGCCGCCGGGTCACTGCCTCGACGTGGCCGAGCACCGGCTGCGCCTCGACCGGCTCGAGCACATCCCGCCCGATCAGGCTTTCGACGCGCACCGGCTGCGGGAAGCGGTGCGCGGCCCGGGCTGCGATGTCCGGAGGAACCTGGGCGGAAGCGGTGCCGATCGAGACGCTCATAAGAACCGTCGCCGCCCGTAGGAACATGGTCGCGCTCCGTCGATATTACAAAGTTGAAATAAAGCACACTGTCGGGATTACTGCATGTAAACTAGCGCCGGAACAAAACAGGCGAGCCCCATGAGCCCGACCGTTGCCCTTTCCGCGCCGGAGCGCGTGCTGCATCCGTGGCCGGTCCGCGTGATGCATTGGATCAATGCCGTAGCGATGATCGTCATGATCACGTCCGGCTGGGGCATCTACAACGACAGCGTGCTCATCCACGGGCTGCATTTCGCGGGCGGCCTGACGCTCGGGAGTTGGGCGGCAGAGCATCTGCTGTGGCATTTCGCCGGCATGTGGCTGCTGGTGCTGAACGGGCTGGCCTACCTCGTCTACGGCGTGGTCACCGGGCGGTTCCGCGAGCGGCTGCTGCCGATCCGCGTGCCCGAGCTGGTGCACACGGTGATCGACACGTTGCACTTCAAGATCGCGCACGAGGACCTCACCGTCTACAACGCGGTCCAGAAGCTGCTCTACGTGGTCGTCATCCTGGCGGGCATCCTCCAGGTCGTCACGGGAGTGGCGATCTGGAAGCCGGTCCAGTTCTCGGGCCTGATCGAAATCCTCGGGGGCTTTCAGGCCGCGCGCTGGCTCCATTTCCTCGGCATGGCGGTGATCTTCGGGTTCCTTGCGGTGCACGTCGCGTTGGCCCTGCTCGTGCCGGCCACCCTCAAAGCGATGATCACCGGCGGTCCGACGCTGGGCAGCAAGGGAGCGGCGCGATGATCAGCCGGTTCCGCCATGCCGTCGTCCCGGACCCGGCCATTCTCGACGACCATCGGCCCGCGCTCCGCGCCATCGAGCGGCGCGGCCTCGTGCGGGGGACGCTGTCGCTCGGCGCGCTGTCGATGCTGACCGGCTGCGACGTCTCCGACAGCACGGCCGTCGGCACGGCGTTGCGCGCCGTCTCGTCTTTCAACGACCGCGTTCAGGCGGCGCTGTTCGACCCCGGCCACTTGGCGCCGGAATACCCTGTCGCACTGGTCCAGAAACCCCCTCGCTTCAACGCCTACTACGACGTGGACGAGGTCAAGCCGGTCGATGGCGACAGATGGCGGCTCGAACTGGCCGGCCGCATCGCCGACAAGACGCCCTGGACCCGCCAGCAACTCGAGGCCCTGCCGCAGCGCGAGCTGATCATCCGTCATATCTGCGTCGAGGGCTGGGACTATATCGGCCAGTGGTCGGGGGTGCCGCTCCGCAGTTTCCTCGAGCGTGTCGGCGCCGACCTGCGCGCCCGCTACGTCGCTTTCCGCACGGCCGACGACTACCCGAGCAGCATCGACATGACGACCGCGCTGCACCCGCAGACAATCCTGGCGACACGTTATGGGGGCGACACGCTGCCGGACCCGTTCGGGTTCCCGCTCCGGCTGCGGATGGCGACCAAGCTCGGCTACAAGAACCCGAAATGGATCACCGCCATCGAGGTCACCGACACCTATCCGGGCGGTTACTGGGAGTCGCGGGGCTTCAACTGGTTCGCGGGTATCTGACTAGGTTCCGCGCTTCAGGCGACGCGGTCGTATCGCAAGCGGCGGGCGAGCCAGCAACCGAGCTGCACGCCGGCCGGGCTGCCGTCCGGATCGCGCTGGATGGCGAGCGTCCAGTCGCCGGGCGGCGTGTGGTCGAGGGCGCGCGGGCAGGGTAGCGCCCAGACATCCTCGGCCACCGGGTCGAGAAGCTCCATGCGGCCACGGCCGAGGAAGCCGGAGAACGCGCCGTAGAGAATGCCGCCGGTGTTCTCGATCGTCAGTTCGGCACCGAGTTCGGCGCAACGGTATCGCCCGGCGACGTCCACCCGCACGCCGCTCGCGCGGGGCTCGAGCCGGCTGCTCTGGTGGTCGACCGCGCGATTCATCCAGACCGCGTCCCCGTCGCGACGGAGCAGCACGTCGCCCGCCGATCCGGCCGTGCCGTCCGCGTTGCAGTCGAGCCATTCGGGGAAACGGTCATAGCGGAGCGAGAGCTTCCCGGGCGGGCCCGGCTCGATCCGGACGGCCAAGCCGGTTTCCGGTTCGAGATAGGCGCCGATCATCGGCGGGGCGGGCGACGTTGACACGGGCTCGTCGGCGGCCTCGCCGAGGCAGGCGGCCAGGAGCTGATGGGCCGCACGCGACGCGTCGGCCATGTGGTTGAACAGCACGACGACGGAGAGGCGCTCGGCGGGCACGTGCAGCCGATGACTGCGCCAGCCGCGGAGCGCGCCGCCATGGGCCGTCATCGCGCGGCCGAACAGGGTCCGGCGGCTCAGGCCGAAACCGTAGGAGGCCGGGCTCCCGTCGGCGAAAGTGACGGGAGCGGAGAGGCGGCTGTAGAGCCCGGCCGGGTCATCCCGCGTCGCGTCGATGAAACGCTCCCAGGCGATCATGTCGTCGAGCGAGGCCGCGATCCCGGCGTCGCCCGTCCAGATGAGGCGGTTGATCGCGGGGCGGAACCCGAAGGCCTGGCTGCCCTCGTAGCCCTGGGTGCCGTCCGGCAACGCCGTCGTGTCTGCCGCGAGCAGGGCGGCCGGCATGCCGGCGCGGTCGAACAGCCGGGTGCGGAGAAGCTCACCAAACGGCCGGTCCTCCCGCGCCTGCAGCAGGTCGGACAGGATGCGGAAGTTCTGGTTGCAGTAGGAGTAGCGGGTGCCGGGGTC
>JAVVHH010000030.1:0-30828 GCA_032249615.1 Acetobacteraceae bacterium | reverse complement strand
CGAGTCTTCTCGACCGCATACTCATCCCGAGACGTTGTAGTTTGCCTTCCTGCCGCACCTGGCCGAGTCTGGGCGGGGCAGGAAAGGAACAATAATGGACGAGGATTTCCGCAAGGCGGCGCTGGACTACCACCGGCTCCCAGTCCCGGGCAAATTGGCGATCGAAGCCACCAAGCGGATGGCCACTCAGCGGGACCTTGCCCTCGCTTACTCGCCCGGCGTCGCGGCGGCCTGCCTCGAGATCAAGGCGGACCCCACGACCGCCCTGGACTACACCGCGCGTGGCAACCTGGTCGCCGTTATCTCGAACGGGACCGCCGTGCTCGGGCTCGGCAACATCGGCGCGCTCGCCGGCAAGCCGGTGATGGAAGGCAAGGCGGTCCTTTTCAAGAAGTTCGCCGGCATCGACGTGTTCGACATCGAGGTCGACGCCGAAGAGCCGGAGCGCTTCATCGACGTGGTGGCCGCGCTGGAGCCCACCTTCGGCGCCATTAACCTCGAGGACATCAAAGCCCCCGAGTGCTTCGAGATCGAGCGCCGCCTGCGCGAGCGCATGAAAATCCCGGTCTTCCACGACGACCAGCACGGCACCGCCATCATCGTCGCGGCCGCGGTCAGCAACGGGCTGGTGCTACAGGGCAAGGAGCTGTCGCAAGCCAGGCTTGTCACGTCGGGCGCCGGCGCAGCCGCGCTTGCCTGCGTGGACCTGCTGGTAGCGATGGGGCTGAAGGTCGAGAACGTCACGCTGACCGATATCAAGGGCGTGGTGTGGGCCGGGCGCGACGAGAACATGCCGCCCAACATGGCGCGCTATGCCAAGCACACGGACGCCCGCAAGCTGCCGGACGTGCTGGTTGACGCCGATGTCTTTCTGGGCCTTTCGGCGCCCGGCGTGCTCAAGCCGGAGTGGCTGCCCGCGATGGCATCCAAGCCGCTGATCCTCGCGCTGGCCAACCCCGATCCGGAGATCACGCCGGAACTGGCGCGCGAGCATCGGCCCGACGCCATCATCGCCACCGGCCGTAGCGACTACCCCAACCAGGTCAACAACGTCCTCTGCTTCCCGTTCATCTTCCGCGGCGCGCTGGATGTGAGCGCCACACAGATCAACGAGGAGATGAAGCTCGCCGCCGTCCACGCCATCGCGAACCTGACGCGGGCGGAAGCGAGCGAAGTGGTGGCCGCGGCCTACGGCGGGCAGGCGCCGGTGTTCGGCCCGGAATACATCATCCCCAAGCCGTTCGATCCGCGGCTGATCCTCGAGATCGCGCCGGCCGTCGCCCGGGCGGCCATGCAGAGCGGCGTCGCGACCCGGCCGATCACCGATTTCCCCGCCTATCTCGAGCGGCTCGACCGCTTCGTGTTCCGGTCCGGCCAACTCATGCGCCCGGTTTTCGAGGCTGCGCGCCAGAACAAGCAGCGGATCGTCTATGCCGAAGGTGAAGACGAGCGCGTGCTGCGGGCGGTGCAGACGCTATTGGACGAAAACCTGGTCGAGCCGATCCTGATCGGCCGCAAGGACCTCATCGCCAAGAAGGTCCGCGAACTCGGTCTCCGCCTGAAGCCGGACGAGCAGCTGCAGATCTTGGACCCGGAGCAAGACCGGGCGGTGTTCGATCCGTTGCTCGAGAGCTACCAGCGTTTGGTCGGCCGTCGCGGCGTGCCCACGGATGCGGCAGCCCGCCGCCTCCTGCGGCGCCCGACCGTCGCGGCAGCCATGATGCTGCAGGCCGATCTGGTCGATGCGGCCGTGTGCGGGGGGTTGGGCGATTGGTGGCGGCACATGACCTATCTCATGCCGATCATGCCGACCCGGCCCGGCGTGTCGCGCATCTACGCCGTCTCCGCCCTGATTACCTCCGCGGGCGTGCTGTTCATGGCCGACACGCACGTCAACCTCGACCCGACCGCGGAGCAGGTCGCCGAACTGACCCAACTTGCCGCCCATTGCGTCAGGCAAATCGGCATCACCCCGAAGGTCGCGCTGCTGTCGCATTCGACTTTTGGCAGTTCCTCGAGCAAGAGCGCCCGGAAGATGCGCGAGGCATTGGCCATCCTGCGCAGGGAGGCGCCCGATCTCGAGGTCGATGGTGAAATGCATGCCGATGCCGCGCTGCTCCCGAGCCTGCGCGACCGCGCCGTGCCGGACAGCCGGCTCGAGGGCGTGGCGAACTTGCTGATCATGCCCAACCTCGACGCCGCCAACATCGCCTTCACGCTGCTCAAGGCCGGGGCAGACGGACTGCCGATCGGGCCGCTCCTGCTCGGCACGTCCAGGCCGGTGCACGTGCTCGTCCCGAGCGTGACGGCGCGCGGGATCGTGAACGTGAGCGCGATGGTCGCCCTCGAGGCGCAACAGCGACACAGGGCCGGCTGACCGCCTCACGATGGTGATGCTGGCGGCCGGGTTCGCGATGCTGGCCGCGCTGCTGTTCGCGGCGCGATCGTTTTCTCGGGCGTCGGTGGCGACGATCAAGGCGCTGCTTGCCTGGATCGTCGCGCTGGCCGGGCTGAGCCTGGCGTGCCTTCTGCTGCTGACGGGCCGGGGTCCCGCCGCGCTGAGCGGGCTGGTCCTCTTGGGGCCGCTGATCTGGCGTTGGTGGAAGGAGCACGCGGGCGAAGCTGGCGCCGCTGGTCCGTCCCGCCCGCCGCCGCCGGTCCGGGTTGGGCCCATGAAGCGGGCCGAGGCGCTGGAGGTGCTCGGGCTGAGCGAGCCGGTGTCGGACAGCGACGTGCGCGCGGCCTGGGTGCGGCTGATGCGGGTCGCGCATCCGGACGGGGGCGGCTCTGATTGGCTCGCGGCCCGGGTCAATCAGGCCAAGGACGTGCTGCTGGGGCGCCGCTGACTTGCCCCGGGGCGCGGCTCGTGCGACGAGAATGCCCGCTATATGATCCGTGGGACATGACGTGAAGAAGCTGCGCAAAGCCGTATTGCCGGTCGCCGGGCTCGGAACGAGGTTCCTGCCAGCCACCAAGGCGATGGCCAAAGAGATGTTGCCGGTGGTCGACAAGCCTCTGATTCAGTATGCGATCGAGGAGGCGCGGGCCGCGGGAATCGAGCAGTTCTGCATGATCTCCGGCCGCGGCAAGACTGCCCTGATCGACCATTTCGACGTCGCCTACGAGCTGGAGTCCAACCTCCGGGAGCGCGGCAAGACCGAAATGGTCGAAATGCTCGAAAAAATGAGACTCCAGCCCGGCGCCATCACCACGGTCCGACAGCAGGTGCCGATGGGCCTCGGCCACGCTATCTGGTGCGCCCGCGCCTTCATCGGTGACGACCCGTTCGCCATCCTGCTGCCGGACGACCTCGTTCTTAGCGAGACGCCCTGCCTCGAGCAGTTGGCCAAGGTGTATTCTGAAACGGGCGGGAACGTGGTCGCCGTGTCGGAGGTCCCCCGCGAGCACACCAACCGTTACGGTATCCTCGAGATCGGGGCTGACGATGGCACGCGGGTCGAGGTCACCGGCCTAGTCGAAAAGCCACGTCCCGAGGATGCGCCAAGCAATCTGTCCATCATCGGCCGCTACATCCTGATGCCCGAGGTCATCGATCACCTCTCCCGGATGGACCGCGGGGCCGGCAACGAGGTGCAGCTCACCGACGCGATGGCCCGCCTGATCGGGCACGGGCCGTTCCACGGCCTCCGCTACGAGGGCCGGCGCTTCGACTGCGGCGACAAGGCAGGCTTCCTCGAGGCCCAGATCGCGTTCGCGCTCAAGCGGCCGGACCTCAAGAATCAGGTCGAAGCCTTCCTGAAGAACTATCGGTGACGGTGCCCCAATGGCTTTCCAGCACGATTTCCACCCGACCAGCCTGCGCGAATATGACATCCGCGGCGTCGTCGGCAGCACGCTGCACGATGCCGACGCGTTCGCGATCGGCCGCAGCTTCGGCTCTGTCGTCGCGCGTGCCGGGGGGCGAACGGTCGCGGTGGGATATGACGGGAGACTTTCCTCGCCGCACCTCTCGGAGGCCCTGATCGAAGGCCTGATGGCGAGCGGCATGGAGGTTCTCACGGTGGGCCGCGGCCCGACGCCGATGCTCTACTTCGCGGCGACCACCCTGGAGACGGACGGCGCCGTGATGGTGACCGGGAGCCATAACCCGTCCAATTACAACGGCTTCAAGATGATGCTCGGCAAGAAGGCGTTCTTCGGCGCCGAGATCCAGAAGCTCGGCCAAATGGCCGGCGCGGGCGACGTGGTCGACGAGGGCAAAGGCTCGCGGCGCGCCGTCGACGTCAGCCAAGCCTATGTCGATCGGCTGCTGCAGGATTATGACGGCGGCGATCGCAAGCTTCGGGTCGTTTGGGATTCCGCCAACGGCGCGGCCGGCGAGGTGCTCCAGCTGCTGCTGACGAAGCTGCCCGGCGAGCATACCGTGCTCAATCCGGTGATCGACGGCAATTTCCCGGCGCATCACCCGGACCCGACGATTGCCAAGAACCAGGAGCAACTGATCGCCGCCGTGCGCGAGCACGGGGCCGACCTCGGGATTGGCTTCGACGGCGACGCAGACCGGGTCGGCGCGGTGGACGACGAGGGCACGATGCTGCTGGGCGATCAGCTCATGGTCGTGCTGTCCCGCGACGTGCTGCGCGAGCATCCGGGAGCGACCATCATCGCCGACGTGAAGGCGAGCCAGGTGCTCTACGACGAGATCGCCAAAGCGGGCGGCAACCCGTTGATGTTCAAGACCGGTCACAGCTTGATCAAGGCGAAGATGGCCGAGATCAAGGCGCCGTTCGCCGGCGAGATGAGCGGGCACATCTTCTACGCCGATAAATGGTACGGCTTCGACGACGCCCTCTACGTGGCGGTGCGGCTGATGGGCATCGTCGCACGGATGGAGGGGAAGCTCTCCGACGTGACCCGGTCGCTGCCGCATGTCGTCAACACGCCGGAGCTCCGCTTCAATTGCGACGACGTGCGCAAGTTCCAGGTCATCGAGGAAGTTGCAGGGCGCCTGCGCGAGCAGGGGGCGCGGGTCAATGACATCGACGGCGTCCGGGTGCAGACGGATGACGGCTGGTGGCTGCTCCGGGCAAGCAATACGCAAGCCGTTCTGGTGGCCCGCGCCGAAGCGCACGACGCGGCTGGTCTGGAGCGGCTCAAAGCGGCTCTGGTCGAGCAGCTGACGGCCTCCGGGCTCGAGGCTCCGGATTTCTCGGGCGAGAACGCCGGGCACTGAACTGGTGCAGCCACCCCCCGCCCAGCCCGGCATGCGCGAGGACGAGGTCGACACGCCGGCTCTGCTGATCGATCTCGACGCGTTCGAGCACAATCTGGCGCACATGCAGGCGCTGCTGGCGCCGACCGGCACCCGGCTGCGGGCGCATGCCAAGACCCACAAATCGCCGGTCATCGCGCACCGCCAGATCGCCGCGGGGGCCGTCGGGCAATGTGTGCAGAAGGTCGGCGAGGCGGAGGTGCTGGCCTGGGGTGGAGTGCCGGACATTCTCGTCAGCAACGAGGTCGTGGGCGGCGCGAAGCTGGCCCGGCTGGCGGCACTGAGCAAGATCGCGCAGGTCGCGGTCTGCGCCGATCAGGCCGGCAACGTCGAGGCCATCGCGGCCGCGGCCGACGCGGCAGGCGTTCGGCTGCCGGTTCTCGTGGAGATCGACATTGGGATGGCGCGCTGCGGCGTACAGCCCGGGCCGGAGGCCGTCGCCTTGGCGCGGCAGATTGCCGGGTCGAAGCACCTGCGCTTCGCCGGGCTGCAGGCCTATCACGGCCGCGCCCAGCACTTCCGCACGCCAGACGAGCGCGGTGCGGCCATCGGGTCGGCGATCGAGAGCGTGCGCCGGACGGTGGAGCAACTGCGCCAGCAAGGCCTCGGCTGCGACATCATCGGCGGCGCCGGCACCGGCACGTTCGAGTGGGAGGCTGCGAGCGGCCTCTACAACGAGATCCAGGCCGGCAGCTATTGCTTCATGGACGCCGACTACGCCCGCAACCACGGCGGCGCATCCGCCGGGTTCCAGCACGCCCTGTTCGTGTTGGCCACCGTCATGAGCCAGGCCCGGCCCGGCCTCGCCGCGCTCGACGCCGGGCACAAGGCGGTCGCGGTCGATAGCGGGATGCCGCTCGTCTGGGGCCGCGACGGCGTCCGCTACACAGGCGCCTCGGATGAGCACGGCAAGCTTGAATGGACCGACGGCCCAGGCGTAGAGCACGGGGAGAAGCTGCGGCTGGTGCCCGGCCATTGCGACCCGACGGTGGACCGCTTCGACTGGTATGTCGGCATGCGCGGCGGCCGGGTCGAGTGTCTTTGGCCGGTCGCGGCGCGCGGCGCGTTCAGCTGAACCATGCGGCCGTGCACCGAGTATGAGCCCGGCCAGCGCGTCCGGCACCCCGGCCAGCCCGAGTGGGGCATGGGTCAAATCCAGTCAGTTGTCGATCAGCGGGTCACCGTGAATTTCGAGAACGCCGGCAAGGTGCTGATCAACGTCGCCGCCGTGCCGCTCACGATCGTCGACGATGACGAATAGGCGCTTGAACCCGGACCGTTCCCGTCCGATTTTGAGCGCATGATCGATCCGTTCGGCCGCGGCATCACTTACCTACGCGTCTCCGTCACCGACCGCTGCGATTTGCGCTGCGTGTACTGCATGGCGGAGGAAATGACGTTCCTGCCGCGGCAGGAAGTGCTCTCGCTCGAGGAGTTGGACCGGCTGTGCTCGGCGTTCATCCACCAGGGGGTCCGCAAGCTGCGCATCACTGGCGGTGAACCGCTGGTGCGGCGCGACGTGATGAAGCTGTTCCGCAGCCTGGGTAATCGGCTGGGCAATGGTCTCGACGAGCTGACGCTGACAACCAACGGCACGCAATTGGCCAAATACGCCCGCGACCTTGCCGCCGCCGGGGTTCGGCGCGTGAACGTCAGCCTGGACACGCTCGACCCGGCGCGTTTCACGCGGATCACCCGCTGGGGCAAGCTCGACCGGGTGCTCGAGGGCATCAGGGCGGCGCAGGACGCCGGGCTCCACGTCAAGATCAACGCGGTGGCGCTCCGCGGCGAAAACGAGGACGAAATCGGCGACATGCTCGCCTGGTGCGGCGCCGAAGGGCATGACCTCTGCCTGATCGAGACGATGCCGATGGGCGACATCGGCGGCGACCGGACCGACCAATACCTGCCGCTCTCCATCGTGCGCGCCCGCCTGCGTCAACGCTTCACCCTGGCCGAAACGGGCTACCGCACGGGCGGGCCCGCGCGCTATTTCGACGTGGCCGAGACCGGAACCCGGGTCGGCTTCATCACGCCGATGACCCATAATTTCTGCGAGAGCTGTAACCGCGTCCGCCTGACGTGCACGGGCACGCTGTTCATGTGCCTCGGCCAGGACGATGCGGCCGACCTGCGCGCCGTCATGCGCGGCGGCGCCTCGGAAGAGGCTCTCGACCAGGCGATCCTGGAAGCGATCAAGCGTAAGCCGAAAGGCCACGATTTCATCATCGACCGCCGGGAGAAGGCTCCCGCGGTGGCCCGGCACATGAGCCTGACAGGCGGCTAAGCCTACTCTTCGGGCTCGGTGGTGAGCAGCAACGGGTAGCCCTGCTTGCGCGCGGCGTCGGTCGCGTTCGTCGCCTTGCTTTCGGCGATCTCCTTGGTGAACACGCCGACGACGCAGACGCCGCGTTGGTGCGCCGTCATCATTACCTTGTGCGCCTGGCTTTCCGTCATGCGGAACTCCGTCTTGAGCACGCGGACGACGAAATCCCGAGGCGTGTAGTCGTCGTTGACCAAGACGACCTTGTGCAGCCTCGGCCGCTGCGTCTCCAGCACGGTGTTGAGACGTGGCTTCAGATCTTGGTCGTTCATCTCATCACCCCGCGTTTGCCCAACGCTCTTCAAAAACCCGCAGTCAACTCGCCCAGCCCGTCATCGTTCCGAGCCGGAGCGTTGCCGGCGTGCGCCCATCCGGCCCGGCCATGGCGCTCGCCGCCGCAGCAAACAACGAGGGGGCCGGGGCTCGGCGGTCGCGCTGGCCGACGGCGTTGGTTTCGCCCGCTGCCCGCAGGTCGCGCAATAGCCCAAGCGGGTCGCCATAGGAAAGCGTAATGTCTTCTCCGTCGGCCACCGGAACCGCGAACCCTGCCCGGCCCATCAACCCGGCCAGGTCCCGCAGTTCGGGGAACGGCGAGACACGAGGGGACACGCCCCCGGACAGCGCCGCCTCAGCCTCGGTCAGTGCCGCCCGCAACTCGCCGAGCGTGCCCAGCGCCGGGAGGCTTGCGAGGAACAGGCCGTCCGGCCGCAAGACCTGCCGGATCTGTATCAGCGTTCCCGGCAGGTCGTTGACCCAATGGAGCGAGAGGCTGGCGACCACGAGATCAAAGCTGGCCGGCGCGAAAGGCAGCCATTCTTCGTCCGCCGCAACGCAGGGCGTGCCGCTCAGGGCTGCCATGCGGGCTGAGAGGTCGCTGCTGACCACCTCCATGCCGCGCGCCCGCAACAACGGTGCCACGACGCCTCGGCCGCCGAGGTCGAGCGCTCGGTGAAAGGAGCGCTTGGTGTCGTCGAGCCGGTCCAGCAGGCGCTCGGCGCATTCCTCCAGCACCGGGAGCACCCGCCCGATCGAACCGGCAGCCCGGTCGCGATGCAGCCGGACGGCGCGGCGGTCAAAGATCTGTGGGGCCGACATCCGCCGCATGTGCCGTCGCCGGCCGGCTTTGACCAGGGCTGCCGTGCGGATTAGCGTCGGGCGGATCGATCAGGAGAGAAGCCGTGAACGCTTCCGCGCAATCCGCCGCTCGACAGGCCGCCGTCGCCGCGACCATGAGCCGCATCAAGGGCATCGAACAGCAAGAGGGCGTGACCCGCGCCTCGCTCGATGCGATCAAGGCCGCGTTGATGCAGCTCGCCGCGCGAGAGGCGCTCTTTCCCGCGGCCGAGTTCACGCCGCCGCCCAACGGCGAGAAAGGGTCCAAGCGCTACCTGCTGCAGGAAGATCCGGACGGGCGGTTCGCGATCTATCTGCTCGCGCTGAACCCCGGCAACTCGACCAAGCCGCACGACCACACGACGTGGGCCGTCGTCGCCTCCGTCGAGGGGCAGGAGTTGAACCGCGTCTATCGGCGCGTCGACGACGGCGCCACCGAGGGGCGGGCCAAGCTCGAGTTGGTGCGCGAAGTCACCGTCGAGCCCGGCATTGGGATTGCTCTCATGCCGGAAGACATCCACTCGATCCACACCACCGGCACGACGCCCACGCGGCACCTGCACTGCTACGGCCTGGCGCTCGAGAAGCTCGACCAGCGGCAGGGCTACGACATGGAAGCGGGGACCGTGCAGCCCTACAACAAGGCCTACATGCAGCCCACCGCCAACCGCTGATGAGGTCCGTCGACCCGGCCACCCTGCGGCAATGGATCGTCGAGGGGGGCGAGTTGGCCATCCTCGATGCGCGCGAGGAAGGGGAGTTCGGCACGGGCCATCTCTTCTGGGCGGTGCCGTGCCCGCTGTCGCGTGCCGAGCTTCGCATCCCGGTCCTGCTGCCGCGCCTGGCCGTGCGCATCGTCTGCGTCGATGACGGGCGAGGCCTGGCCGAGCGTCTGGCCCATCTGCTCGAGGCTGCCGGCGCCACGGACGTCCACGTGCTGGACGGCGGGACGGCGGGTTGGGTGCGCTCGGGAAACATCCTGTTCACGGGTGTCCACGTGCCCAGCAAGGCCTTCGGCGAGTGGGTCGAGCACCATTTCGGCACGGAGAGCATCGATGCTGCCGAGCTGAAGCGTTGGCAGGACGAGGGCCGCGACCTCGTCGTGCTGGACAGCCGCCCGCTCGACGAGTTCCGCCGCATGTCGATCCCCGGCGGCATCAACGTGCCGGGCGGCGAACTCGCCTACCGCATCGGCGACCTCGCCCCGGACCCGAACACGGTCGTGGTCGTCAACTGCGCGGGGCGGACCCGCAGCATCATGGGCGCGGAAAGCCTGCGACGGGCTGGGGTGCCGAACCAGGTGCTCGCATTGCGCAACGGAACGATGGGCTGGGAGCTGGCCGGGCTGCCGGTCGCACGCGGCCGGACCGAGCGCTACCCCGACGGCGCACCGAAGACGGCTGCGCTGGCGGCCGAACGCGCCCGGCGCTTCGCGGAGGAGGCGGGGGTCGGCGTGATCGGGCCGCTCGACCTCGATCGGCTCCAGGAAGATCCGGACCGCACCCTTTACGTGCTCGACGTGCGCGACCCGGCCGAGTTCGCCCGCGCCCACCGGGTCGGCAGCCGCAGCGCGCCAGGTGGGCAGCTCGTGCAGGCGACCGACCAGTGGATCGGCGTGCGCGGCGCGCGGATCGCGCTGATCGACGACGACGGCGTCCGCGCGCGCATGACCGGGGCCTGGCTGCGCCTGATGGGTCACCGCGACGTTTTCGCGGTCGAGGGCGGCCTGGCCGAACTGGCCGCTCCAGCGCCCGGCCCGGCTCCGGATACCAGCGCCGTCGAGACCGTGCCGGAGGGCGCCCTCGTCATCGATCTGGCGCGCAGCATCGACTATCGCGCGGGCCACATCCCCGGCGCGAAGTGGGGCGTGCGGACGCGGCTGGGCTCCCTCGGCACCGCGCTGGCCCATGCCTCGAGCGTGATCCTGACGTCGCCGGATGGCTCGCTCGCCGCCTTGGCCCGGGCGGAAGCGGCGGCGCTCACGCCGGCGCCGGTGGCCGTCCTCCGGGGTGGCACGGCGGGGTGGGTCGCCCGCGGCGGCACGCTCGAGGCCAGCCGCACCGTGCCGGCCGACGAGGAGTGCATCGACTTCTATCTCCGGCCGTACGACCGCAATGCGGGCGTCCAGGAGGCGATGCACGCCTATCTGTCATGGGAGCTCGATCTCGTGCGCGGGATCGAGCGGGACGGGACCGTTGTTTTCGGAGCTTGACCGCACGGTCCGGCAGATCGCGCGCCACGCGGGCAAGGTCGCGCTCGACCTGCTGCTGCCGCCGCAGTGCCTGACGTGCGACCAGCCGGTGGACACGCCGGGACAGTTCTGCCCGGCATGCTTCGAGAAGACCCATTTCATCACCGCGCCGTGCTGCAGGCGCTGCGGCGTGCCGTTCGAGACCGCGGGCCGCGGCGGTCCCACTGGCGAGTGCCCCACCTGTGTGGCCGACCCTCCGCCCTGGGGCGAGGCGAGAGCCGCGTTGCGCTATGACGATCAGGCCAAGCGCCTGATCCTGCCGTTCAAGTATGGCGACCGCGTCGAGAATGCACGGGCGTTGGCGCCGATGATGGCGCGGGCGGGCGCCGTCATGCTGCGGGAGGCGGACTGGCTGATCCCGGTGCCGCTGCACCGGCGGCGCATGCTGTCGCGGCGCTACAACCAAGCCGCGCTGCTGGCCCGCGCGCTGGCCCGGTCGACGGGCCGGCCGGCTCTGCTGGATGGCTTGCGCCGGGTTCGGCCGACGCAGGCGCTGGCCGAGATGTCGCCGGCCCGGCGGAAGGCGGAGATGGACTCGGCCATCGCCGTGCGTCCCGCCCGTCGGCTGCAGCTGCAGGATGCGCGCGTCGTGCTGATCGACGACGTGCTCACCTCGGGCGCGACGGCCCGGGCCTGCGTCGAGGCGCTGCTCGCGGCCGGTACGAGCCGGGTAGATGTGCTCGCGGCGGCCCGGGTGCGCTCGCAGCATTGGGACGGCTGACCCTTGCAGAGGGGGCGCCAAGTGCCAAGATCGATGATCTAATGAGCGTCGAGATCTATACCCAACCCTGGTGTCCCTACTGCGAGCGAGCGCTGTCGCTCCTCGACCGCAAGGGTATCGCCTATCGTGAGATCAAGGCGCCGCCCGGGTCGTCGGAGCGCGAGGAGGCGGAGCGGCGGTCTGGGCGAAGCTCCGTGCCGCAGATCTTCATCGGGGATCACCATGTCGGCGGGTGCGACGACCTCGTGGCGCTTGAGCGTTCGGGCCAACTCGATCCGTTGCTGAAGGCGTCCTGACGCTGCCACGCCGCCGATGATCCATTATAAGTTGCGCTGTCCCGGCGAGCACGTCTTCGACGGCTGGTTCAAGGATAGCGCGGCCTTCGACGCCCAAGCGGACCGGCGCCTGATCACCTGCCCCGAGTGCGGCGACAGCAAAGTCACCCGCGCGCTGATGGCGCCTGCGATCCCGCGCAAGCAGCGCGACCAACCGTCCAAAGAGGTTGAAATCCTGCCGCCGGCGGCGCCGGTCCCGCCAGCGGGCGAGATGACGGCTGCGGGCTTGCCGGACCAGGTCCGTGCCGTGCTGCAGCGCATCCGCGCGGAAGTCGAACGGACGAGCGACTATGTCGGCCCGAACTTCGCGGCCGAAGCGCGCCGCATCCATCGCGGCGAAAGCGACAAGCGGAGCATTTACGGCGAGTCGACCCCCGAACAGGCGGAAGCCTTGGCCGACGAGGGGATCGAGGTCGCCCGCATCCCGTGGGTGCCGCGGGCCGACGGCTGACGTGCCCGGATCAGGGACGCTTTTCCAGCATCGCGAGGTAGTTGACGGAAAGATCGGCCGAGCCGCGCCACTCGCGGCGCCGCAGGTCGAAGCTCATCCCCCGCGTCGCCGCCAACCGTAGCCCCGGCCGCCGCGAGAAGCGGTCCAGCTCCGCCGGCGTCACGAACCGGCGCCATTCGTGGGTTCCAATGGGCAGCAGGCGCGCGACGTATTCGGCGCCGATCTTGGCGACCGTCAACGAGCGCAGCGTCCGGTTGAGGGTCGAGAGGAAGAGGAGGCCGCCGGGCTCGAGCAACTCGCCCAGCAGACCGAAGAAGCGGGCCGGGTCGGCGACATGCTCGATCACTTCGAGGGCCGTGATCACCGGGAAGCGCAATCCTTCGCGGGCCAGCGCCTCGGCGGTGGCGACGCGGTAGGCGAGGGCGAGGCCGGCCCCGTCGGCGTGGGCCGCCGCCGCGGCGATCGGATCGGGCGCCGCGTCGATCCCCAGCACGTCGTAGCCCAGCCGCGCGAGCGCCTCCGCGGCCAGCCCGGCCCCGCAACCGACGTCTAACAGCCGGGCCGGCGCCGCGCGGGCGCGAACATGTCCGTCGATCCAGCCGGTGCGCAGGTCATTCATCGCATGCAGCGGGGCCATGGGACCGGCCGGGTCCCACCACTCCGCAGCGAGGCGGTTGAACTTGTCGATTTCGGCGGGGAGGGCGGAGCCGGGTTGCGCGGTGGTCATGTTGCCGATGCGAAGTTCGCCCGGTATGTCGTTGGAGTTAGTGGAGCGGACAAGGTTGTAATGGCGCGGATCGTGATGAAGTTCGGCGGCACGTCGGTGGCCGATCTCGATCGCATCCGCAACGTTGCCGGCAAGATCAAGCGAGAGGTCGACGCTGGTAACGAGGTCGCCGTCGTGGTGTCGGCGATGTCGGGGGTCACGAACCAGCTCGTCGCCTGGTGCCAGAGCCTCGCCCCGCTGCACGATGCGCGCGAGTACGATGCCGTCGTCGCCACCGGCGAGCAGGTCACGGCGGGCTTGACGGCCATCGCGCTGCAGGAACTGGGCGTACCCGCGCGCTCCTGGGCCGGGTGGCAGCTGCCGCTTCACACGGACGACGCCCATGGCCGGGCGCGGATCACCGGCGTGGAGGGTGACACGTTGCGGGCCGACATGCGGGCCGGCCGCGTGCCGATCGTGGCCGGGTTCCAGGGGGTCGGGCCGGAGTCGCGGATCACGACGTTGGGGCGTGGCGGCTCCGACACATCGGCCGTGGCCCTCGCGGCCGGATTGAAAGCGGATCGCTGCGACATCTATACGGATGTGGACGGCGTCTATACGACGGACCCACGCATCGTCGCGCGGGCGCGCAAGCTGGACCGGATCTCCTACGAGGAGATGCTCGAGCTGGCATCGGTCGGCGCCAAGGTGCTGCAGACCCGCAGCGTCGAACTCGCGATGAAACAACGGGTCCGGATTCAAGTCCTCAGCAGCTTCGAGGACAAGCCCGGAACCCTGGTCGTGGACGAGGACGAGATCGTGGAACAGGCTGTCGTATCCGGTATCGCGTATTCCAGAGATGAAGCCCGTATAACCCTGAGGCAGGTACCGGACCGGCCCGGCGTGGCGGCTGCCATCTTCGGGCCGCTTTCGGCCGCCAACGTCAACGTGGACATGATCGTGCAGAGCGTATCGGCGGAGGGCACGACGGACATGACTTTCACGGTTGGCCGGTCCGACCTTCCGCGGGCCGAGCAAATCCTGGCCGAGCGAAGCGCCGAGATCGGTGCCGGGGCCGTCCTGACGGATCCGGACGTCGCCAAGATCAGCGTGGTCGGCGTCGGCATGCGCAGCCATGCCGGCATCGCGAACACCATGTTCGGCACGCTGGCGGGCAAGGGGATCAACATCCAGGTGATCTCGACCAGCGAGATCAAGGTCAGCGTGCTGATCTCGGCCGAATACACTGAACTGGCCGTGCGCGCGTTGCACACGGCATACGGGCTCGATGCCTGATACCGTCCAGCCCGAGCTGACCGCGTCCGGCTCCGCGCAGGACGCGTTCGCGCGGGCTGAGTTGGACCGGCTTTCGATGCGCGGGCGCGCCTTTCTCGGCACCCGCCACGCCATCATGGGCGGCGCGATGAGCTGGGTCAGCGAACGCTGCCTCGTCTCGGCCATCTCCAACGCGGGCGGCTTCGGCGTCATCGCCTGCGGCTCCATGAAGCCCGACGCGCTGGCAAGCGAGATCGCGGCGACCCGGGCGCTGACGGAGCGGCCCTTCGGCGTCAACCTAATCACGCTCCACCCCGACCTGCTCGACCTCATCCGCGTCTGCCGCGACGCCAAGGTCGGGCACGTGGTGCTGGCAGGCGGGCTCCCGCCGGGCGGCGCAGTCCGGGCCGTGAAGGACGCCGGGATGCAGCTGGTCTGCTTCGCCCCGGCGCTGGTGCTGGCCAAACGGCTAGTCCGCAGCGGGGCGGACGCGCTGGTGATCGAGGGCTCGGAGGCCGGCGGCCATATCGGGCCGGTATCGCTGGCCGTGCTCGCGCAGGAGATCCTGCCCCATCTCGACGAGGTGCCGGTGTTCGTCGCGGGCGGGATCGGCCGGGGCGAGGCGCTGCTCGCGTTCCTGGAGATGGGCGCGTCCGGCGCGCAGATCGGCACCCGGTTCGCCGCGGCGCGGGAAAGCATCGCGCACCCCAAATTCAAGCAGGCCTTCATCGGCGCCCGCGCCCGCGACGCGCTGCCCAGCGTGCAACTCGATCCCCGCTTCCCGGTGATCCCCGTCCGCGGCTTGGCCAACCAGGGTACCGAGCGGTTCCTGGCGCACCAGGCCGAGGTCATCGCCCTGGTCCATGCCGGCAAGCTGTCGCGCGAGGAAGGTCAGCTGTCGATCGAGCATTTCTGGGCGGGCGCGCTGCGCCGGGCGGTGATCGACGGCGACGTGGAGACCGGGTCGCTGATGGCGGGGCAGTCGGTCGGGATGGTCACCGCCGAGCAGCCGGTGGCCGACATCATCGGCGAACTCGTCGATCAGGCGTGCGACGTCCTCGCGCGCCGGGCGCCCGGGCGCTCTCCCCGGCTTTCCTGATGTCGAGCAGCCGTAGCCTGCTGGCCCGGCTGCGCGAGCTCATGGCTGCCGGCCGGGCCGACTGGCCCAAGGGCGGCGTGGTCGGCGAGGCGGCGCGCAGCCAGGCCGGGCTGCGCGACCTGGCCGCACTGATTGCGGGCGAGATGGGCTCCGAAGTCTGCGCCATCTACACCATGCGCCCGGGCGACACGCTCGAGCTCACTGCCGCACAGGGATTGAACCAGGACGCCGTCGGCCGCACGCGGCTCCGGGTCGGCGAAGGCATCGTCGGCATCGCGGCCGCCACGGCGACGGTGCAGAACCTGCCGGACGCCCAGAGCCACCCGAGCTTCGCCTATCGCCCGGAGACCGGCGAGGACCCGTTCGCCTCGCTGCTGGCTCTGCCATTGCGGCGGGCCGGGCGGACGCTCGGCGTCTTGACGGTGCAGAACCGCCTACCGCGCCGCTACACCGAGGACGAGATCGACGGGCTCGAGACCGTCGCCATGCTGCTGGCCGAGCAGCTCGCCGCCAGCGGCGTCACCGACGTGGCCGATGGGCTCGGCAGCGTGCTGCCGCGGCAGTTTGCGGCCACACCCCTTGCGCCTGGGCTGGCGATGGGGCCTGTCGTGCTGCACGGGAGGGGCGCTCCCGTGCGCCGCATGCTGGCGGACGATACGCAGGCGGAGGTGGCGCGGATCACGGCCGCCGCCTCCTCGATCCAGCTTGCGCTCGACACGCTGATCGACAAGAGCCGTGCCGACGGCGACGGCGCGCGCGAGGTGTTGGAGGCGACGCGTCTCGTATCGGCCGACGACGGCTGGCTGCGGCGCGTCCGCGAGGCCGCCGCCAGCGGCTTGTCGGCCGAGGCGGCCATCCAGCGCGTCTCCCACGAGGTGCGTGAGCGGATGCGCCGCATCCAGGACCCGTACCTGCGCGAGCGTTTGGCCGACCTCGAGGAGATGGCCGACCGGATGCTGGCCGCCCTCGATGGCGGCGAGCCCCCGGTCGCGATCCCGACCGGGGCGATCCTGCTCGCGCGCCGCCTGGGTCCCGCGCAACTGCTCGAATGGCACGCCCGCGGCATCGGCGGCGTCGTGATCGAGGAGGGCAGCTTGGCCAGCCACGCCGCGATCCTGGCGCGCGCGCTCGGGTTGCCGGCCCTCGGCGGGGCTACCGGGACGCTGGAGGCCGTGGAGAGCGGCGACGGAGCGATCCTCGATGCCGATGAGGGACAGCTGATCCTGCGGCCCGGGCCGGAGGTTCAGGCGTCCTACCGGCACGCGATGCAGGTTCGTCAGGAGATCGAAGCCGGATATGCGGCCCAGCGCGCGCGGCCGGCGCACAGCAAAGACGGCGTGCGCCTGCTGCTGCAGCTGAACGTCGGGCTCGCGCGGGAGATGGATCAGCTCGAGAACACCGGCGCTGACGGGATCGGCCTGTTCCGCACCGAGATCGCCATGCTCGCGCGCGGCGAACTGACCGACGTGCCGGAGCAGGCCGCGCTGTATTCCCGCGTTCTGGATGCGGCGGGGGACCGTCCCGTCCGGTTCCGCACGCTCGATTTGGGCGGCGACAAGATGCTGAAAGGGGCACCGCCGCAGGTCGAGGAGAACCCCGCGATGGGGTGGCGCAGCCTGCGGATCGGTCTCGACCGCCCGGTGATGTTGCGCCGCCAGCTGCGCGCCCTGCTGCTCGCCGCCGGGGGGCGGCCACTTTCCGTCATGTTCCCGATGGTGGCGACCGTTGCCGAATTCCGCGCCGCGAAAAGCTTGCTGTTCACCGAGGCGGCCCGGGTCCGCCCTGCGCCGAGCCAGATCAACGTGGGCAGCATGCTGGAAGTGCCGGCGCTGCTGTTCCAGTTGCCGGCGCTGATGGCCGAGGCCGATTTCGTGTCGATCGGTTCGAACGACCTGCTCCAGTTCTTTTTTGCCGCCGACCGGGGAACGCCCGCTCTGGCCAACCGCTACGACCTGCTCTCCGCGCCGGTGCTGGACGCCCTGGAACGGATCGTCGAGGCCGCCCAGCAGGCGGGGGTGGAGGTGTCGGTCTGCGGCGAACACGCGTCCCGGCCCTTGGAGGCCATGGTGCTCGCCGCGGTCGGGATCACCACGCTATCGATGCCCGCCCCGAGCCTGCTGCGGCTTAAGGCGGTTCTCGCCAACGTCGATCTGCGCGCGCTGCGCGAGGTGCTGACCGCGCTCCGGCGCACACAGACAGGCCCGGCCAGCCTGCGCGAGCCGATCGACTCTTGGGCCCGCGAGCACGGTTTACGGTTCTGAGAGCCGGCGTTGGCAAGCCTGGCCATACCGGCTACGACGCGGTTGCAGCGTTCCAGCGCTGCATGGTCAGGTGAAGTCCGATGGAAGTCCGCAGACCCGAGTTCGATGAGGCGCGTGCCATGATGTCGGCTGCAGAAAGCGGCGCCGAAGGCGTCGGTGCATCCCGCGTGGGAGCGGAGTTGCGGGCGGCGCGGCTGCGGCTCGGCTGGTCGCTCGAGGAGATCGCGCAGGGTCTGCGGATCCGCTTGCCGTTCCTCGAAGCGATCGAGGAAGGCCGGATCGGCGATCTGCCCGGCGCGGCCTACGCCGTCGGCTTCGTGCGCACTTACGCGACGACGCTCGGACTGGACCCCGACGAGGTCTCGCGACGGTTCCGGGCCGAATCGCAGGAGGTCAACCGCAAGACCGAGCTGACCTTCCCCGCGCCGGTACCCGAACGCGGCGTGCCGGCCGGCGCCGTCGTGCTGCTCGGCCTCATCATCGCCGTCGGCGCCTATGCCGCTTGGTACAAGTTCTCGCCCGTCGGACATGATCCGCAGGGCACGTCGCCCGTGCCCGAGCGTCTCGCGCCGCTCGCGGACCGGGCCGGCCCGAGCAACGTCTCTCCCCAGATCGCCTCCATCCTACCGCCGGTCTCCTCGAGCCCGACCCCGCCGGCCGCCGCCACCCCGGCGACGGTACCCACGCCGGCGCCCGCCATCCCGGTGCCGGCCATTCCCGTGCCCGTGCCCGTGCCGGTGAGCTTGACCCCGGCGCCTACTGCCGCGCCTGCGACTGCGCCTGCAGACGCCGACGCGAGCCGCGTGGTGCTGAAGTTCAAGGCGGATTCCTACATCCAGGTGCGCGAGAAGCAGGGGCCGGTTCTGATCACGCGCGTCATGCGGGCGGGCGAGAACTGGCCGGTGCCGAAGGGCCAGAACCTGGTGATGACGACCGGCAACGCGGGCGGGACGCAGATCGTGGTCGATGGGGTCAGCGCGGCGCCGCTGGGACCCAACGGTGCGGTGCGCCGCGACATCTCGCTGGACCCGGAGGCGATCAAGCTGCCGCCGGGGGTGAAGTTGCCGGCGCAGGGGCGTCCGCAGTAGAAGCGGCGCGCCATCGGACCTATTTGAGCTACCAACGCGCCGGGTCACCTGGGGGAGTCGCATGAGTTACCGCCCGTATCAGCAGATCGAGCGTCGCAAGTCGCGGCAGATCCATGTCGGCCCGGTGCCGGTCGGCGGCGACGCCCCGATCACGGTGCAGACCATGACCAATACGCTGACCACCGACGTGGCGGGTACGGTCGAGCAGATCAAGCGGTCGGAGGAGGCAGGCGTCGACATCGTGCGCGTCTCGTGTCCCGACCAGGAGAGCGCGTTCGCGCTCAAGGACATCGTGCGCCAGGTCTCGGTGCCGATCGTGGCGGACATCCATTTCCACTATAAGCGGGCCATCGAAGCGGCCCAGAACGGCGCGGCTTGCCTGCGGATCAACCCGGGAAACATCGGCAGCCCCGAGCGTGTGCGCGAAGTGATCCAGGCGGCGCGGGATCATGGCTGTTCGATGCGGATCGGCGTGAATGCGGGGTCGTTGGAGCGGCATTTACTCGAAAAATACGGCGAACCCAATCCGGAAGCGCTGGTCGAAAGCGCACTCGAACACGCGAAGATCCTGCAGAATCACGACTTCCACGAGTTCAAGATCAGCGTGAAGGCCAGCGACGTCTTCATGGCGGTCGCGGCGTATCAGCAACTGGCCGAGCTCTGCGATCACCCGCTGCACATCGGGATTACCGAGGCCGGGTCGAAGCGGGCCGGCACGGTCAAGTCGTCGATCGGCTTGGGCAACCTGCTCTGGGCCGGCATAGGCGACACGCTGCGGGTCTCGCTGTCCGCGGCGCCCGAGGAAGAAGTGCTGGTCGGCTGGGACCTGTTGAAGTCGCTGGGGCTGCGGCACCGCGGCGTGAAGATCATCTCGTGCCCGTCTTGCGCCCGCCAGGGCTTCAACGTGATCGACACCGTGCAGCGTCTCGAGGAGCGATTGGCGCACATCACGCAGCCGCTCACGCTGTCCATCATCGGCTGCGTGGTGAACGGGCCGGGCGAGGCGCTGATGACGGATCTCGGGGTGACGGGCGGCGGCAATGGACGGCACATGGTCTATGCGGCCGGCAAGACCGACCACACGATGGATGGCGGCGACATGATCGAGCACATCGTCGAACTGGTCGAGCGCAAGGCGGAGGCGTTGGCCGCCGCGGCGCCGGTCGCCGTGGCCGCCGCAGCGGAGTGATCCTCTAGGCGCCTACCGCGCGTTCGGGAGCGAGGGGATTGAGGGAACAGGTTTGGCAGAGGCTCTACAACCGGTCCGCGGCACGCGGGACCTGATCGGCGACGACCAGCGCCGGCATGCGCATGTGATCGACACAGCCCGGCGCGTGGCCGCGCTCTACGGCCTCGAAGAGTGGGCGACGCCGATTTTCGAGGAAACCCGGGTTTTTGCGCGGACGCTGGGCGACACGTCCGACGTCGTCACGAAGGAGATGTACACCTTCAACGACCGCGGCGGGGATAGCCTGACGCTGAGGCCGGAGAACACGGCGGGGATCTGCCGCGCGGTGCTGAGCAACGGGCTGACCCAGGCGCTGCCGCAGAAGGTGTTCTACGCCGGGCCGATGTTTCGCTACGAGCGGCCGCAAAAGGGGCGTTTCCGGCAATTCCACCAGATCGGCGCCGAGTTGATCGGCGCACCGGAGCCGCTGGCCGACGCGGAGGTGATCGCCCTCGGCTGGCACATCCTGCGCACGCTGGGCGTCGCCGGCAGCGTGGTGCTCGAGATCAACACGCTGGGCGATTCGCCGAGCCGAGAGGCCTATCGCGCCGCTCTCGTCGCCTACTTCACGCGCCATAAAGACCAGTTGTCGCGGGACAGCCAGACCCGGCTGGAGCACAACCCGCTGCGCATCCTCGACAGCAAGGACGAGAGTGACCGCGCCCTGATCGCCGACGCGCCCACGATCGGTGCGTCGCTAACCACTGACGCCGCCGCCTTCTATGCCGGGCTGAAAGAGCATCTGGACCGGTTCGGCGTGCCGTTCCGCGAGAACCCGCGGATCGTGCGCGGCCTGGACTACTACAGCCACACCGCGTTCGAGTTCATCACCGACCAGTTGGGCGCGCAGGGCACCGTGATGGGCGGTGGACGCTACGACGGATTGCTCCAGCAAATGGGCGGCCCGGCCATCCCGGCCGTCGGTTGGGCGGCGGGAGTCGAACGACTGGCCATGCTGCTCGAGGCGCCGGCCCAGCGGACTGCCCCCGTCGCAGTCGTCCCGATGGGCGGCCCGGCGGAAGAGGCTGCGGCCATCCAGGCGCTGCAGACGCTTCGCGCGGCGGGCATCCCCGCGGAGATGGCCTACCGCGGCAACGCGAAGCGGCGGATGGAGCGGGCGAACCGGATCGGAGCCCGGGCGGCTGTCATCATCGGCAGCGATGAACTCGCCAGGGGGGTTGCCCAGGTGAAAGACTTGGCGGGCGGCGCGCAGCGGGAGGTCGCGCTTGACCAGGTGGCCCATGCTCTGTCGGAGAAGCCGCAGTGAGCTTCAGCTTGGATAATCGGTTGGACATGATCGTCGGCCGGGCTGCGGAGCTTCGGGCGATGCTGAGCGAGGGGCTGGGCGGCGAGAGCTTTTCAAAAGCGAGCAAGGAGCTGTCCGAACTCGAGCCTGTGGTCGAGCGCATCGGGGAATTGCGGGCCGCCGAGCGGGCGCAGGATGAGGCCGAAGCGATGCTGGCGGACCCGGAGATGCGGGCGCTGGCCGAGGCCGAGCTCTACGAGCTGAAGGAACGGTTGCCGGCGCTGCGCCAGGAAATACGGCTCGCGCTGCTGCCGAAGGACGAGGCCGACGCGCGAAGCGCAATCCTGGAGGTGCGGCCGGCGGCGGGCGGCGACGAGGCCGGGTTGTTCGCGGCCGAGTTGTTCCAGATGTACCAGAAATATGCGGCGACCCATGGCTGGCGGGTCGAGGTGCTCGACTATGCCGACAACGAACTCGGCGGGATCAAGGAGGCAGTGGCCGAGATCACCGGCCGCAACGTGTTCGCCCGCTTCAAGTATGAAAGCGGCGTCCACCGTGTGCAGCGTGTGCCGGCGACCGAGAGCCAGGGGCGGATCCACACCTCGACCGTGACCGTTGCGGTGCTGCCGGAGGCCGAAGAGGTCGACGTCGACATCAACGAGAGCGATCTGCGGATCGACGTGTACCGCGCCTCCGGGGCCGGCGGGCAGCACGTCAACAAAACGGAGAGCGCCGTGCGGATCACGCACATCCCGTCGGGCGTCGTGGTTGCGATGCAAGAGGAGCGGAGCCAGCACAAGAATCGAGCCAAGGCGATGAAGGTGCTGCGGTCGCGCCTCTATGAGGTGCAGCGATCGCGCGAGGCGGCCACGCGGGCGGCGGATCGGAAAGGGCAGGTCGGGACGGGCGACCGCAGCGAGCGGATCAGGACCTACAATTTCCCGCAGGGGCGCGTGTCGGACCATCGGATCGGGCTGACGCTGCACTCGATCGATCGGGTCATGCAGGGTGAGTTGGACGAGATCATCGATCGTCTGACGGCCGAGGACCAGGCCGCCCGGCTCGCGGCCCAGGAGTAGGGCGGCGCTTTCCGTCAAAGAGGCGCTGGCCGAGGGAGGGGCGGCTCTGGCCGCCGCCGGGCTCGATGGCAGCCGCTTCGAGGCCCGGCTCCTGCTGGCCGAAGCGGCCGGGCTGGACCGGGCCGATCTGCTCCGCGACCCGCAGCGCCTGATCGACCCGGCTCCGTTCCGGGCAATGGTGCAGCGCCGGGCCGCGCGCGAGCCGCTGGCCTACATTCTGGGCTGGCAGGAGTTCTGGAGTCTGCGGTTCTCGGTCTCGCCGGCGACGCTGGTGCCGCGGGCCGATAGCGAGACGTTGATCGAGGCGGCGCTGCGGTCGCGGCCTGATGGGGTCGGGCGGGTGCTGGACCTCGGCACGGGGACGGGCTGCCTCCTCTTGGCCGTCTTGTCCGAGTTCGCTGGCGCATGGGGGGTGGGGGTCGATCGGAATCCGGCCGCGGCAGAGCTGGCCCGGCAGAACGCAGCAGCCTTGGGGCTGACGGGACGGTGCGCGATGCTTGCGGCCGATTGGGCCGCGCCATTGGAGGGACGGTTCGATCTGATCCTGAGCAATCCGCCGTATATCGAGGCCTCCGCCATTCCCACCCTCATGCCGGAGGTGTCGCGTTTCGAGCCGCTCCGGGCGTTGGATGGCGGCCCCGATGGCTTGTCAGCCTATCGATCGATCCTGGGCGATCTCCGACGGTTGCTGGAACCGGGTGGGCTGGCCATCCTGGAGTTCGGCATCGGGCAGGGCCCGGCCCTGTGCGCGCTTGCCGAAGCGGCCGGCTTTCAGCGGTTGAGCATGCGCTCCGACCTAGGCGGCACACCGCGCGTATTGCTGATCGAGACCGATTGACCAGGGGTCTTGGCACGAAAGGCTAGACGGTTTAATTATAGAAGTGATCCAGGTGGATCACTAAGGCTCATAGCGCAGGCTGGCTTGCCGGCGGCGGGGTGAGCCGCTCACAGCCGCAGCCTCGTCGTGCCATTCGCTGAATGGGTCCGTATCGAACAGGCGGCCGTATAAGGACAATCCTTGTGGCAATGAACATGAAGCGGATGCGGGGGCGCAACCACCGTGGCGGAAGCGGCGGGGGCGGCGGTGGGCCGATCCGGCACCAAAGCGGCAATGTACCGCTTAACCGCAACCACGTCTTCGATAGCAGCGGCCCCGATCTCCGGGTTCGTGGCACGTCACAGCAGCTGTTCGAGAAGTATCTGCAGCTCGGCCGTGATGCGACCAGCAGCGGCGACCGCGTGATGGCGGAAAGTTACTTCCAGCACGCCGAGCATTACTTCCGCATCCTGAATGCTATGAACCAGGCCGCGGCGCAGCAGCAAGGTGGCCGAGAGGGCCAGCAAGGGCAGCACAACCAAGGCTATCGCCGGAACGACGGTTCCCAAGACACGTCCCCCGAAGGTGGGGACGAGCCCGAAGACGAGCCGGCTGGGATGGGCGATCAGCCCGGCAGCGACACGCGTGAGCGGGAAATCCCGATCGCGGCGGCGCCTCCCGAGGGCTAAAGCGCGACGCGGGGCAGCGCCTCGAACGCGGGTTTGGCGAAATAGTAGCCCTGCACGAGGTTGACGCCGAGGGCGCGCAAAGCCGTCAGTTCAGCCTCGGTCTCGACGCCCTCGACGACTAGTTCGAGCCCGAGTTCGGCCGCGATGCGGACGAGAGCGGCGATGATGACCCGGCGCGGCGCGACGTTCTCCACGCCGCGAACGAGCTGCATGTCGAGCTTGAGGACGTCGGGCTGGAAGCGCGCGAGTAGGTCGAGCCCGGCGAACCCGGCGCCGAAGTCGTCGATCGCGATGCACAGCTTGTTACGGCAGTACACGTCGAAGATCTGGTGCAGCAGGTTGAAGTCGACGATTTTCTCGTTCTCGGTGAGTTCGAGGACGATCTTGTCGGTCGTCAATCCCGCGCGTTGGGCGGCCGCCAGGGTCGTGCGGACGCAGGCCTCCGGGCGATACATGGCGCCTGGGATGAAATTGATGGAGAGTTTGGCGCCCGTCTCGATGATGCCAAGGCGAGCCGCCAATTGGATGGCCGTGACGCGGCAGGATTGGTCGAACGCGTATTTGTTGAGCGGGTTGACCTGCTCGAGCACGCTGGCAGCAGATTCGCCGCCGGGGCCGCGCACCAGCGCTTCGTACGAGTAGATCCGCCGGCGCGCCAGATCGACGATCGGCTGGAAGGCCATGGTGAAAGGGAAGGGGGCCGAGATACCTTCAGCGCAATCGCCGCACTTCTTTCTTGTTGCAAGCGCACTGTCCAGTTGTGTCGTCATCGTCAAGCCTGGTCGTGGAGTGCGGCGCAGTGTCGCCCGAAATTCCTAATTTTCTTTCAACGTGGGCCAGAAGCGAGGGCGGCCGTCAGCGATGCCGCCTCGGCGCCGGAGACCAGCCCGCGACGGATGAACAGGTCGATCAAGACGAGGTTGACGTTGAACTTGAAGTCGTCGCTACGCCGGACGGTCTCGAGGACACGCTCGAGCGGCCAGAGTTCGAAAGCTTCGACCTCGCCATCCGCGGCCCGCGGCTCGAAGCCCGCCGGCAGCTCGAGATCGAAGCAAAAGAGAGTGTCGCGGCGCAGGCCTTCCGCGCGTTCCATGGCGTAGCGGATGCGGCCGACGGCGCGAGCGTTGGCCGCCAGCGCCGGCGGCAGGCAGGCCTCCTCGGCAGCTTCCTTGAGCACGGTGGACGTTACCGTGTCGCCGGCCGCGACCCCTCCGGCCACGAGGTGATCGAGTTTCCCCGGGTCGAGTGGCTTGCCGCGGGAGCGGCGGGCCACCCACAGGCGGTCACCGACCAAGCCGTTGAGGTGCACGCCGATCGCGCCCAACCCGAACAAGGGCAGCGCCCCGCGGTCGATTTGGGCGAGTGCGGGGCCGTCCGGGTCGGCACGGAGGTCGAACGCCTCGTCGCGCCACCGGAACAGGCGGCGGGCGGCAAGGGCGCTTGTCAACGGAGCGACCTGCTCGCGGCGCAGCGTCAGGCCGCTCTCGTCGAGCCCGGCGCCGAGTTCGGCGGCTTGCTCGGCGATCGCGTGCCGAACCCAGCCTACGTGCTCTCCGTCGAGCCACACGGGCCATCGGTCGCCTGGGAGTTGGGCGTTGTTGCAGGCGAGGATGTGGCGGATCAGTTCCATGTGAGGTTCGATATAGGTCGCATGCAGCCCTGCGCCTTCACTCGTGCCGTCCCCACCGCCATGTGTTGGCTATGAGGTCAACCGAGTTCCAGCCGGATCCCGTCAACGGGCGCACCGGGCTGCAAACAATCCGCACGCTGCTTCCGTATCTTTGGCCGTCTGGTGCGCCGGGCGTTCGCGCGCGGGTCGTGCTCGCCGTCTTCTTCCTAGTCGCGGCCAAGGTGGCGACGGTCTACATCCCGCTGGTCTACAGCCATGCGGTCGACGCGCTGGCACCGAAGAACCACATCCTGACGGTCCCGCTGGCCTTGATCGGCGCCTATGCGCTGCTCCGGATCGCGTCGTCCGGTTTCGGCGAGCTGCGGGACGCGGTGTTCGCGTCGGTGCAGCAGCGCACGATCCGCAAGGTGGCGCTGCAGACGTTTCAGCACCTGCACCGCCTGAGCCTCCGGTTCCACCTGGATCGGCAGACCGGCGGGCTGTCGCGCGCCATCGAGCGTGGCACGGCGGGAGTGGAGGCGGTGCTTCGGCTCGCGGTGTTCAATATCCTCCCGACGCTGTTCGAGGTCCTGCTCGTCACCGTCATCCTCTGGCGCATGTTCGACTGGCGCTTCGCGGCGGTCACGCTCACGGCCGTCACGCTCTACATCGCGTTCACCCTGTTGTTCACCAATTGGCGGGTGAAGTTCCGCCGCTTGATGAACGAGATGGACAGCGATGCGCAGACCAAGGCGGTCGACTCGCTGCTCAACTTCGAGACGGTCAAGTATTTCGGTAACGAAGTGCACGAGGCGGCCCGTTTCGACGGCGCCCGCGCCCGCTACGAGCGCGCGGCAGTGCGAAGTCAGGTGACGCTCAACATGCTGAACCTCGGCCAGGCGCTGATCATCTCGCTGGGGCTGGCGCTGGTGATGCTGATGGCAGCCGATGGCGTCCAGAAGGGCACGATGACGGTCGGCCAGTTCGTGCTGGTCAACACGTATCTGATGCAGCTCTACCAGCCGCTGAACCTGCTGGGCTTCGTCTATCGCGAGATCAAGCAGGGCCTGGTCGACATGGAGTCGATGTTTCGCCTGATGTCGGTCAACCAGGAGATTGCGGACCGGCCGGGCGCGATCGCGCTGGAGCTGCGCGAGGTTGCCGGCACGGTGGCGTTCCGGGACGTGCATTTCGGCTACAACGTCGACCGCGACATCCTCAAAGGGGTGAGCTTCAGCGTGCCCGCCGGGTCGAAGCTGGCGATCGTAGGGCCGACCGGGGCGGGGAAGAGCACCATCTCGCGGCTGCTGTTCCGGTTCTACGACGTCACGGACGGCGCGGTGGAGATCGACGGGGTCGACGTGCGTGACCTGACGCAGGAGAGCCTGCGGGCCGCCATCGGCGTGGTCCCGCAGGACACGGTGCTGTTCAACGATACGATCGGCTACAACATCGCCTACGGTAAGCCCGGCGCGACGCAGGCCGAGATCGAGCGGGCGGCGCGGCTCGCGCAGGTGCACTCATTCATCGCGAGCCTCCCGGAGGGCTACGCGACCCGGGTCGGCGAGCGCGGCCTGAAGCTGTCGGGCGGCGAGAAGCAGCGCGTAGCGATCGCGCGGACCATCCTGAAGGATCCGCGGATCCTCATTCTAGACGAGGCGACCAGCGCGCTCGACAGCCGGACGGAGCGCGAGATCGACGCGGCTCTGCGGCTCGTGTCGCGGGACCGGACGACGCTGGTGATCGCGCACCGGCTGTCGACGGTGGTGGATGCCGACGAGATCATCGTCCTGCAGGACGGACGGGTCGCCGAGCGCGGGACGCATGCACAATTGCTGTCCGAAGACGGGCTGTATGCGCGCATGTGGGCCCTGCAGGCGGCCGAGCAGGGCGAAATCCGGGAACAGGAGAGCGTGGCGTGACCGACGACCTTCCAGCCGATCTGAGCCACTCGGGCGCCATCGTCGACAAGGCGATCGAATACATGCTGGGGCAGAACCTGGACGCGCACGCGGTGGCCTCGGCGCTGCTGGGCGGGTCGCTCGGGCTGATGGTGCGCAGCATGGGTGACGACGCGATCGCCCGCGTGTTGCAGAACGCACTCGACTCCGTGCGTTCGGGCGAGTTGCGGACCGAGATGGGCTCCCGGGCTTGACGCGCCCAAGCGCGGCGGGCATAGAGCGCCCCTGAATTGCGCCGGGCCCCAAGCCCGGCTGCCGTCTATTGAGAGGTTTGTTTCATGTCTCGTCGCTGCCAGTTCACGGGCAAGGGCGTTCTGTCTGGCAACAACGTCAGCCACGCGAACAACAAGACCCGGCGCCGCTTCCTGCCCAACATGCAGCAGACATCCATGATGTCCGACATCCTCGGTACGCCGATCCGCCTGCGGCTCACCACCCACGCGATCCGGACGATCGAGCATAACGGGGGCCTCGACGCGTTCCTGCTGAACACCGCGAACCGGAACCTACCGGAAGAGGCACAGGTCCTGAAGCGTCGAATCATGCGTTCCAAGATCAAGCGCGACGCGGCGACGCCCGCCGCTTAATCCGCCGCGGATCAATCTCTTAGGGTTTGACGTAGCGATCTTCAATCGTCGCGGCAATATCGTGCAGGGCCCGGCTTTCACCGGTCTGACGGTAGCCTTGCTTGGCGTAGAACGCGTGTGCGCGGGTGAAGCGGGTATCCGTCCAGAGCTCGAAGGCATCAGCACCCGCTGCCGCCGCATGGCGTTCCGCGTAGGCCAGGAGGGCTGCGCCGAGGCCTGAACCATGGCGGGCGGGGAGAGCGTAGACGCGGCAAATCTCCCAGAGGGTTGCGGTGACGGGCCGGGTCGCGATCATGCCTTCGCCCTCGTCGGCGATCCAGAGCGCCCCACCCTGCGCGGCGTAGTAGGAGGCCAGCGCGCGGAGTTCCGGCGCCTCACCGTCCACGTCCAGCGGGCAGTCCGGATAGGCGGACCAGCAGGTCTCGATCAGCGCGATGAAGGCGGCGGCATCGGCGTCACGGCCGGGCCGGATGACCGTCAGTGCAGGCCCTCACAGAAGGTCACCAGCCGAGCGCACGCTACGCGCAGGTCGTCGTCGCCGGTCGCGTAGCTGATCCGGAGATAGGGCGACATGCCGAACGCGGCGCCGTGCACGACGGCGACGTGGGCTTCTTCCAGCAAAGCCATTGCGAAATCTTCGTCCGACCCGATCGCGCGGCCGTTCGCCGTCGTCTTGCCGAGGCAGCCGGCGATGTTGGGGTAGACGTAGAAGGCGCCCTCGGGCTTGTGGCAGACGATCCCGGGAGCCCGGTTCAGCGCCTCGACGACCAGGTCGCGGCGACGCTGATAGGCGGCGACCATGGTGGCGACGTCGTCCTGCGGACCGTCGAGGGCGGCCGCAGCGGCGGCTTGACCGATCGAGCTGATGCCTGCGGAGACATGGCCTTGCATGGTGACCATGGCCTTGATGAGGGCTTTCGGCCCGGCGGCGAAGCCGATGCGCCATCCGGTCATCGCGTAGGTCTTGGAGACACCGGACACGGTCAGGGTGCGGTCGCGCAGGGCCGGCACGACCGCGGCCATGGTGGCGTGTTGGAGGCCGTCGAACAGCAGGTGTTCATACATGTCGTCGGACATGACCCAGACATGCGGGTGCCGCAGCAGGACGTCGCCGAGCGCGCGGAGGTCGGCGGCCGACGCCGCGGCGCCGGTTGGATTGTTGGGGAAGTTGAGCAGCAGCCACTTGGTGCGCGGCGTGATCGCTGCTTCCAGATCTTCCGGCCGCAGGCGGAAGCCGTTGTTCTGGGGGCAGTTGACGATGACCGGCGTGCCCCCGACGACGCGCGACATCAGCGTGTAGGCGCCCCAGTAAGGGGCGGGGATGATGATCTCGTCGCCCGGGTCCACGGTGGCCATCAGCGCGTCGAAGATGACGCCCTTGCCACCGTTGGCGACCATGATTTCGTCGAGCGCGACGGCGAGGCCGCTATCGCGCTCGAATTTGCGCTGGATGGCGCGCTTGAGGACGGGAATGCCGTCTTGCGGCGGGTATTTCGTCTGCCCGGCGAGCCCGGCTTGATAGCCGGCTTCGATCGCGTGGCGCGGGCTGTCGAAATCGGGTTCGCCGATGGTGAGCGCGATGACGTTCACGCCCGCGTCCCGCATCGCGCGGGCGCGCACGGTCATGGCCACCGTCGCGGCCGGCCCAATTCCGTCCAGCCGCCGGGCGAGGCCCGGCGTCACCGCCGCGACGTCCATGTCAGTGCAGGCCGCGGCAGAACCGCTGGATGCGGGTGCAGGCGTCCCGCAGGCTTTCGGTGTCGGTCGCGTAGCTGATGCGGAAATGGCCGGGATACATGAACGCGGCGCCGTGGACGGCAGCGACGCCCTCCTCGTCGAGCAGCGCCAGCACGAACGTCTCATCGTCCTTGATCGTGGTCCCGCCCGCCGTGGTCTTGCCGATGCAGCCATGCACGCTGGGAAATACGTAGAAAGCGCCTTCGGGGCTGCTGCAATGGATGCCCGGTGCTTCGTTAAGCATGCCGACCACGAGGTCGCGGCGCTGCTTGTAGACGGCCGTCATCTCGTCGATGAAGCCCTGCGGCCCCGTCAACGCTTCGACCGCCGCCGCCTGGCTGACGGAGCTCGTGTTGGACGTGCTTTGCGATTGCAGCTTGTCCATGGCCTTGATCAGGGCCTTGGGTCCGGCGGCGAAGCCGATGCGCCAGCCGGTCATCGCGTAAGCCTTCGAGCAGCCGTTCATGGTGATCGTGCGCTCGCGCAGCTTGGGTTCGACCTGGACGATCGTGGCGGGCTGGAAGCCGTCATAGACGAGCTTGTCGTAGATATCGTCGGTGAGGATCAGGATGTCGGGGTGCTTGAGCAGCACGTCGCAGATCGCGCGAAGGTCCTCGGCCGAATAGGCGGCCCCGGTCGGGTTGCAGGGCGAGTTCAGCATGAACCACTTGGTCTTGGGCGTGATCGCCGCCTCGAGATCTTCGGCCCGGAGCTTGAAGCCGTTGTTCTGGCCGCAGGGCACGATCACCGGCGTGCCGTCGGCGAGGGACACGATATCGGGATAGCTGACCCAGCAGGGAGACGGGATGATGACCTCGTCGCCCTTGTCCAGCGTCGCAACCATGGCGTTGAAGATCACCTGCTTGCCGCCGGTGCTGACGATGATCTCGTCGGGCGCGTAGTGGAGGCCCTGATCGCGCTTGAACTTCTCGGAAACCGCCTTGCGCAGTTCCAGCGTGCCGGCGACGTCGGTGTATTTGGTCTCGCCGGCCTGGATGGCGGCGATTGCCGCATCCTTG
>JAVVHH010000029.1:0-32789 GCA_032249615.1 Acetobacteraceae bacterium | reverse complement strand
GCGCCGCCTTGCTCGAGGCAGGCGCCCAGGATCGTCCGCTGCGCCGGCGGCACCGTCGATAGCGCCTCGAGCGCCGCGTCGTCCCGCCCGTCCCCGGGCAGCAGCGCGAGCGCGATGCCCTTGTGCCGGCACAGCGCGGCCAGTTCCTCGACCCCGTAGCGCCAGTAGCCGAGCCCGCCGAGCAGCCGCACGATCACGCAGCTTGCGGAGGCGACAACCTGCTCAAGGTAGAGGTCGACCGACATGGGGTGCAGCAGGCGCCGGAGATTGGCGAGACGCAGGCTCGGGCCGCCGGTCAGCGTCTCCCAAGCCGACGCCGCAGCCCCGAGGTCGCTGTCGGAAAACGAGAGCAGCACGAGATCGGCCGGGCTGTGCCCGAGATCGTCGGCGCCGGCTTCGGCGTCGAGCGCGTGGGTCTCGCGGACGAGGAGGTGCACGCTACCCCGATGCAGCGGCGCCGACCGCCGCCTCGATCGCTGCCGCGATGGCGGGTCGGTCCAGCCCGGCCTGCCCGATCACCACGACGCCGCCGGAGCGGGCCTCGCCGGGTCGCCAGGCGCGGTCGAATTCCTGGCGGAAGCGGCCGCCCACGCCCTGCACCAGCAGGCGCATCGGCTTGCCTTGCACGGCGGCGAACCCCTTCATCCGCAGCACGTCATGCTGTTCGGCGACACGGCGGAGCCCGGCGACCCAAGCCTCTGGCAGCCCGATCTCGCCGATGGGGACGACGAAGCTTTCGAAATCGTCGTGCTCGTGCTCGCCATCCATCGCGTCGTGATGCGAGGGCCTGGAGGCGAGATCGGTTTCCGCGGCGGCGGCCAGGCCGAGCAGGATCGACGTGTCGAGCCGTCCCTCCGTCGTGTGCACCACCTTCACCGCACGCGGCACGGCGGCGATGATCTCCGCCTCGAGCCGTTCGAGGTCGCCCGGTCCGAGCAGATCGGCTTTGTTTAGCACCACCAGGTCCGCCGCTCCGAGCTGATCCTCGAACACTTCGGCGAGCGGGTTGTCATGATCCAAGGACGGATCGGCGGCACGCTGGCGGGCCACTTCGGCCGGGTCGTCCGCGAACCGGCCGGCGGCGACCGCGGGGGCGTCAACGAGTGCGATGACGCCATCCACCGTCACGCGCGAGCTGATGCCCGGCCAGTTGAAGGCTTTCAGCAGCGGCTTGGGCAGCGCGAGACCGCTCGTCTCGATGACGATGTGTTCCGGCGGGTTCGGCCGGTCCAGCAGGGCCTGCATCGTCGGCAGGAAGTCCTCGGCCACCGTGCAGCACAGGCAGCCATTGGACAGCTCGACGATGTCGTCGTCCTCGCAACCTTCGATCCCGCAGGCGCGCAGCACCTCGCCGTCGATGCCGAGTTCGCCGAACTCGTTGACGATCACGGCGATGCGGCGGCCGCCGGCATGGGTTAGCAGATGGCGGACCAGGGTCGTCTTCCCAGCGCCGAGGAAGCCGGTGACGATGGTGGCCGGAATCTTCGCGCTCATGCCGGCACCAGCGACGGCGTCCGCCCGCGGACCATGAGGGCCAACGAGGCGGGCCGCTTGGACGGCATCACGCCGCCCGTCTTGGCCTCCGCGTAGGCGCGGGCGTAGATCAGCAGGTCGGGCGCCAACGCTTCGGACAGGCCGCCCAGCAGATAGGTCCATTTGCCCGGTGCCGAGATCGCCGCCGCGCAACCGTTGTCGCAGCTGGCCAGGCAGGTGGCCGGCACGACCTGGACCGACCCGGTCTGTGCCGCGAGCGCGGCGACGGTGTCATGGAACATTTTGCCGGCCGGGATCGCTCCTTCAGGCAACGGTCGGCCCGCCCGGCAGGTGACGCAAACATGCAAACACGGAACGCAGTCGGACACAGCTCACCCCTTATCCCGGGGCACCCCGCCCGGCTTGTTGGTTGACCACGGATGGCAGGTCTCCTGGCTCGCGGATCACAGCGCCTTCGCCAACCTTCCCAGCGCACGAGGGCGCCAGTGGCGTTGGGGCGAAGGGCTCACCGCTAACAGTTGCGGGGGCAGCCGCGGCATCGCACCGCGTTCCCTTTTCATCTTCCGGCTGGAAGAACCATCCACTCTGCCCTATACGCGCCGCCGCACCCCCAAGTCAAAGCCGTTGCGGAGGCGCCGCTCCTGCCCGATCTCACCCTGGTTCTCGGCGGCGCCCGCTCCGGCAAGAGCCGGTATGCCGAATCGCTGTTCGGCCCCGGACCGCGGCGCTACATCGCCACGGCGCAGGCGTTCGACCAGGAGATGCGCGCGCGGATTGCGGCCCATCGCGCCGGGCGCGCGGAGGCCGGCTGGGAGACGGACGAGGAGCCGCTCGACCTCGCGGGGGCGCTCCGGCGTGCCGCGGCGGATCCGGTTCTCGTCGACTGCCTGACGCTCTGGCTGAGCAACCTCATGCTGACCGACTCCGCGCTGACGCCGGCTCTCGCCGCGGCGGAGGCGGCTCTGGCCGAACGCGGCGCGCAGACCGTGCTGGTTTCCAACGAAGTAGGTTTCGGGATCGTTCCGGAGAACGCGCTGGCGCGGCGGTTCCGCGACGAGGCGGGGCGGCTGCACCAGCGTCTGGCGGCGCAGGCCGATCGCGTGGTTCTCGTGGTGGCCGGGCTGCCGATGAGGGTGAAATGAGCGACGACGACCGGCACCGGGCCAAGATGGAAAAGCGCAAGGCGGTGCAGGACGCCGAGGTCGCCAGCAAGACAGTGGCCGAGAAGGGACTGCTGATGGTCAACACCGGCCCGGGCAAAGGCAAGAGCACCGCCGCGTTCGGGCTGGCGCTGCGCATGCTCGGCCAGGGGCGGCCGGTCGCGGTCGTGCAGTTCATCAAGGGCGCCTGGGTCACCGGCGAACGCACGGTGCTGGAGCGGATCGGCGGCGAGTTGCTGCGCTGGCACACGATGGGCGAGGGGTTCACCTGGGAGACGCAGGACCGCGCCCGCGACGTGGCCGCCTGCCGCCGCGCCTGGGACCGCTCGGTCGAGCTGATGGCCGACCCGGCGCTGGCGCTGCTGGTGCTGGACGAACTCAACATCGCGCTGCGCTACGACTACATCGGCTTGGACGAGGTGCTGGCCGGGCTGGCCGCCCGCCCGCCCGCCCTGCACGTCGTCATCACCGGCCGCAACGCCAAGCCGGCGCTGATCGACGCGGCGGACCTTGTGACCGAGATGACGCTGGTCAAGCACCACTTCGCGGCCGGAGTGCGTGCGCAGGCCGGGATCGAGTTCTGATGGCCGCGCGCGCGATCATGTTTCAGGGCACGGGCTCGTCGGTCGGCAAGTCGGTGCTGGTGGCGGGGCTGGCGCGCGCGTGCCTGCGGCGGGGGCTGCGCGTGGCGCCGTTCAAGCCGCAGAACATGTCCAACAACGCCGCCGTGGTCGCGGGCGGACAGGGAGAGATCGGGCGGGCGCAGGCGTTGCAGGCGCGGGCGGCCGGGCTGCTGCCGACCGTCGACATGAACCCGGTGCTGTTGAAGCCGCAATCGGAGACCGGGTCGCAGATCGTGGTGCAAGGCCGGGTGGTCGGGACGGCCCGGGCGCGCGAGTACCAGAGGTTGAAGCCAAGCCTGCTGCCGCGCGTGCTGGAAAGCTTCGACCGGCTGCGGCAGACGGCGGACATCGTGCTCGTCGAGGGGGCGGGCAGCGCGTCCGAGATCAACCTGCGCGCCGGTGACATCGCCAATATGGGGTTCGCCCAGGCGAGCGGCACGCCCGTGGTCGTGATCGGCGACATCGACCGCGGCGGCGTCATCGCGAGCCTGGTGGGCACGCACGCCGTGCTCGACCCGGCCGACCGCGCGCTGGTTTGCGGCTTCGTGGTCAACCGCATGCGGGGCGATCTCTCGCTGTTCGAGGACGGCATGCGGCTGATCGGCGAGCGCACCGGCTGGGCAGCGCTCGGCCTGGTCCCGCATTGTGAGCACGTCCGCCGCCTGCCGGCCGAAGACGCGGCCGATCTGGCGGCCTCGAGCACGGGCGGGCGCGTTCGCGTCGCGGTGCCGCTGCTGCCCGGGATCGCCAATTTCGACGACCTCGACCCGCTGGCGGCAGAACCGGACATCGACCTCGTGCTCGTCAAGCGGGGCCACCCGCTGCCGGCCGATGCCGCGCTGGTGCTGCTGGCCGGCTCCAAATCGACGATCGCCGACCTCGGCCTGCTGCGGGCGGAGGGATGGGACGTCGACATTCAGGCGCATGTGCGGCGCGGCGGGCGGGTGCTCGGGCTATGCGGCGGCTACCAGATGCTGGGGCGCCGCCTGGCCGACCCCGAGGGCGTCGAGGGGGCGCCTGGCGCGGTGGACGGGCTCGGCCTGCTCGAGGTCGAGACGGTGCTGGGCGGCGACAAGCGGCTGCAGCAGGTTGCCGGCACGCTGGCCCGCTCCGGCGCGGCGTTCGACGGCTACGAGATCCACCTCGGCCGCACGACGGGGCCGGGCGCCGCCACGCCGTTCCTCCATCTCGCCTGCGGACGGGGGGACGGGGCGGTCTCGGCGTCGGGCCGGGTCGCGGGAACTTATGTGCATGGGCTGTTCGGCGCCGATACGGCCCGCGCCGCACTGCTGGGCGAGTTCGGCGCCATGCCGGCGCTCCGGTCGCACGAAGGGGAGGTCGAGGCGGCGCTCGACGGGCTGGCCGACCACCTCGAGCGCTACATGGAGGTCGATCGCCTGCTCAGCCTGGCGCGATGAGCGCGGCCAGCAGAACGAGCGTGGCGAGTTGCAGGGCGCAGGCGGTTCGGTACAGCGCGAGTGCCGCCCGCAAGTCCGCAATTTCGGCCTCCGCCCGGCCGTCCCCCATCCACGCATCCGCGACCGGCACGCCGCCATACACCCGCGGCCCCGCCAAGCGCAGCCCGAGCGCGCCCGCCATCGCGGCCTCCGGCCAACCCGCGTTCGGCGACCGGTGCCGGCCCGCATCGCGCCAGACCGCCCTGATTGCTTGGACCGGGCTCCGGCGGTGCAGCGCGGCGGCAGCGACAAGCCAGAGTGCCGACAGCCGCGAGGCCGGCAGGTTGACCAGGTCGTCGAGCCGCGCCGCTGCCCAGCCGAACGCTTCGTAGCGCGGGCTGCGATGCCCGATCATGCTGTCGGCCGTGTTGATTGCCTTATAGCCGGCTATTCCCGGCAGCCCGGCCACCACCCCCCACACCGCCGGGGCAACCACCCCGTCGGAGAGGTTTTCCGCCAGGCTCTCGATCGCGGCGCGCACGATCCCGGCCTCGTCCAGCGTGTCGGGATCGCGGCCGACGATGTGCGACACGGCCCGGCGCCCGCCGTTCACGCCCTCCCGCTCGAGCCCGTCCGCCACCGCAGCGACGTAGCCGTGCAGGCTCCGCTGCGCCGGCAAGCTGCTCGCGACGATGGCCGCGACGAGCAAGCCGGTTCCACCGGGAGGGGCTTGCAGCAGGAACGCCGGGCCGCAGACGGCGATGAGCAGAAGCGCGACGGTCGCGACACCCGCCGCACGGCGCCGCCCCGGCGCACCGCGGTTCAGCCTGCGCTCGAGGCCGCTCAGCAGCGCGCCGAACCAAACGACAGGATGCCGGACGAGGCGGAACAGCCAGTCGGGATAGCCAAGCAGCCCCTCGATCGCGTAGGCGCCAGCCGTCAAGGCGAGGTTGGACCAGATATGCAGGAGCGGCGCCACGATCGGGGACAGGGCGTTGAGCGTTAGCATGGCGGGGGCGGCCCCGACAGGCGCACTGGCCCATGGCGGCCGCCTCGGCGAAGCGCGGCGTCAGTTCCCCGGGGCGCCGGAGCCGTTCATCGACCTGTCGACCGGCATCAACCCCATCGCCTACCCGTTGCCGGAACTCGGTGCCGCCGTGTGGCAGCGTCTGCCGGAGCCGGAGACGCTGGCGGACCTGCAGGCGGCAGCCGCCCGGGCCTACGGGGTTCACGATCCGGCCTTGGTGGTCGCCGCGCCTGGCACCCAGATCCTGATCAGCCTGCTACCGAACTTGCTCCGCCACCGAGCGGCGACCGTGCTGGGGCCGACCTATGGCGAGCATGCGGCGTCGTGGCGGAACGCGGGTTCGGCCGTGCGAGAGGTGACGGCGTGGGAAAAGCTCGGCCAGGACGGCGCCGTGGTGGTCTGCAATCCCAACAACCCGGACGGCAGGCGGTGGCCGCCGGCGAGCCTGATCGCGCTGGCCGATCGCCTCGCGCGGCACGGCGGGGTTCTGATCGTCGACGAGGCCTTTGCCGATTTCGACCCGGGGCTGTCGCTCGCCCCTGCCCTGCCGCATCCGGCGCTGATCATCCTGCGCTCGTTCGGCAAAGCTTACGGGCTGGCCGGGCTGCGCCTCGGCTTCGCCCTGAGCGCGGCGGCGACGGCCGAGCGGCTGCGTCTCGCGCTCGGGCCATGGGCGGTGTCCGGGCCGGCGGCGACTGCGGGGATCGTGGCACTCGCGGATGCCGAGTGGCGGCGGCTCGCGGCGGGGCGCTTGGCTGCGGACACGGCGCGGCTCGACGGGCTGTTGCGGTCGGCCGGGCTCGACGTTCAGGGCGGGACGCTGTTGTTCAGGCTCGCCCGCAGCGAGACCGCGCCGTCGTGGTTCGCGCGGCTGGGCCGGGCCGGCATCCTCGTCCGCCGGTTCGACGCCGACCCGGCGTTGCTGCGGTTCGGCCTACCCGCGAATCAGCCCGCCTGGGACCGTCTGGAGAAGGCGCTGCGGACGTAGAGGGTGGCGAGGAAGGCGAGCCACTTGGCGCTGACCTGGTCCCGCAGCGCCGCCCGTCCGTGCCGCAGCGCTGCCGCCAAGTCGCCGGCCGCCGCCTCCCGCAGGCTCATGGCTTTGAGCGCGTAGGCGCGGTCCCGCCGCGCTCGCGCCCGCACCGGCGCCTGGCGGGAGTGCGCGGCCGCCTTGTCGAGCACGGCAAGGCGGCACGCCTCCTTCTGCTCGGTCGCGATCGAGGACGCGCTTGTCCGCGCGCTCGGCACGTGGTGGCGTGCGACGACGCCGGGCGTGTAGCCGATGGCGCCCGCCGCATCGATCGCGCGAAGGTAGAAATCGCGGTCTTCCTCGTAACGAATGCCGGGGTCGAAACCACCGAGCCGATCCCATGCCAGGCTGCGCCGCACGACAGTCGTGTTGAGATGGGCAAATCCGTCGCTCAGCAGGACCTGCTGCGGCGAGAGCACGAACGTGCCCTCCATCGCCTGCGCTCCGCTGGCGGGCAGCTTGACCGCCAGGTCCTCCGCCCAGACCGGGCCTGATACGGTTGTCCCGTCGGCCCGTCGGGCTTCCTGGTCGCCGAAATGCAGATCGAGCCCGAGCCGCTCGACCGCCGAGGCCGCCCGCGCGAGGTAGTGCGGGTCGATCCACTCGTCATCATCGTCGAGGAAGGCGAGGTAGGGCCGGGCCGCCCTCGCCATCCCGCGATTGCGCGCCTCGCCCGGCCCGCTACCGCCGAAGCCTGCGGCCGTGACGATCTCAGAGCCCGGCGCCAACTCCGCGAGCAGCGCCGCATTCCGGTCGCGCAACGCGCCCGTCGAGCTGTCATCCACCAACAGCACCTCGATGTCCCGATAGCTCTGCGCCGCCACGGATCGCAGCGCGTGGCTCAACAGCTCCGGCCGATCCCGGGTCGCGATGATGACGGAGAACACCGTGCGGGTTTAGCCCTTTACGCCGCCCATCGTCAGCCCTGCCGTCATATACCGGCGGAACGAGTAGTAGATCACCAGCGGCGGCAGCGCATAGATGACGGAGGCCGCCATGAGGTAGTTCCACGGCGCCTCGTCACTGTTCAGGAACTTTCCGAGCACGACGGGGATGGTCAACTTCGTATCCGAAGACAGCAGCAAGAAGGCATAGAGATACTCATTCCAAGCGAGCAGCAACGCGTAGGTCCCGACCGCGACCAGCGCCGGCGCCATCAGCGGCAGGTAGATCCGCCAATAGACCTGCCACGGATTAGCCCCGTCGATACGCGCGGACTCGTCCAACTCCCTCGGTATACTCGCCGAATATTGCGAAAAGATGAAGATGGCGTAGGGCGTGGCGAACGTCACCTCGATCGCGATCACGGCCCAGCGCGTGTCCACCAGGCCGTAATGGTTCATGATGTTGTAGAAAGGGATCGCCAGGAACGAACTCGGGATGACATAGGTCAGCAGCGCGGCATTCGTCAGCAGCCACGCCGCCTTGATCCGCAGCCGCATGATCGCGTAACTGGCCATCGAGCCGATCGCCAACGTCAGCAGCGCGACTGCGGCGCCAATGAAGAGGCTGTTTCCCATCTGCAGCCAGAAGGACGCGATGTACCAGTAGCTCTGTGTGACCACGGTCTCGAAGGCGTGCAACGTCGGATGGGGCGGCCACACGTTGCTGCTGAAGACGTCTTCTTTCTCCTGCACGGCCACCAGGACCATGTTGTAGAGCGGCGCCAGCGTCCAGATCAGCAGGACGACGCCCAGCAGCATCGCCGCCCCGGAGCCGGCTCCGCGCCGTTTCGCGAGCGCCGTCACAGCTGCACCTCGCCGCGCCGCAGCTGCCGCATCAGGATGACGACCAGCGGGATTAGCAGCGGCAGCGCCGAAATCACCGCCGCCATGCCCAGCCGGGGCTCGCTCAGTTCGAACGCGTCGCGTAAGCCGAGTGTGGCGAGCACGTGGGTCTGCAGAGCCGGGCCGCCGCCGCTCACGAAGTGCACCGTATTGTAGTCGCCGAGAGTCCAGATCGTGGAAAGCAGCGTGCAGACGATGTAGAGATTGGCCATTATTGGAAAGGTAACGTAGACGAAGCGGTCAAACGCGCTCGCCCCATCGACGTCGGCGCTCTCATAGAGCTCCTGCGGGATCGCCATCCGGCCCGCCAGAAAGATCAACGTCCAGAATGGCAGCCACTTCCAGATATACGCGACGATGTCCGACCCCATCGCCAGCGACGCGTTATCCAGCCACGGCGGCCCATCCGTGTGCGATAGGAGCCAGATCGCGTTGTTGATGAGCCCCCATTGCGAGTTAAGCATCCAGTTGATCGAAATGAAGGTCGGGATCGCAGGCACTGCCCAGGGCAGGATGAAGACGAGAAGCAGCCACTTGACCCATCTCTCCTTGCGCATGAAGAAGCCGGAGAGCAGCAAAGCGAGGAACAACTTGACGTTGACCCCGATTGCGAGGAACAGGACTGTGTTCATAACCGTCGTCAAGAAGATGGGATCACTAAGCAACGCTTGGTAACTAGCGGGGTCGTGACCGAGCCAGAGGCCGTAGCCGACCGGGTATACCACGAACAGCACGAACACGAGCACGTAGGGGATCACGAACGCGACTGGCCAGAAGCCGGTTCTGACGGCCGAGAGTGCCGATGGACGCGGGCGCCGCAGGCCGCGTTCTTGCGACGAGAGGGGGCCCGCGTCCATCGCGCGATTACTCGGACGGGACGGGGTATTTGGCGAACAGATCCTTGATTTCAGACAAGGCCTGCTCGGCCGCCTTTTCCGGCGTCACGTTGTTCTGCATGATTGCCGCCTCGGCTTTGCCCCAGACCTGCTGCGCGTTGACGTCCGCATAGGCCGGGTTGAACGACTGGAACCAGGGCATGGTCGGCCCGTCGAGCTCCTGCTTGGTCGCGACGGGGCGGTGCGGGTCGGCCGGGTCGGTCCAGTAGGGGTCGGATTTCGCGATGGAGGGCATGACCGGGAGCCAACGGCCGCGCGCTTCCTTCAAATACTTGTCCAGGGTCTGCGGCTTGATGAGATAGCGCAGGAAGTCTTTCGCCGCGTCGACGTGCTGGGCGGCTTTGGGGATGAACGCCAGCTTGACGGACACCAGGCTGGTGACCGGCTTGCCGTCGGGCCCGGTCGGCTGCGGCATCGTCATGATCTGCTTGAGATATTGCTCGGTTTTTTCGATCTGCGCGACCGCGATCGAGATCGTCGCGTTCGGCGTCATTACGATCTGCTTGGCGTAGAAGGCGCTGTTGTTGTCGGGATCGCCCCAGTTGATCGCCCCCGGTGGCACGAAACCCTCCTTGTAGGGCTTGGTTAGCGCCGCCAGGGCCTCTACGGCGGCTTTCTTGACCTGCGGATCGTCCGCGTGGAGCTTGCCATCCGGGGTCACGATGCCGCCGCCGCCGTAGGCGACGAGGAACTGGTTAAATAGGAAGAGGCTGTCGGAGTCTTTCGTCGACAGGGAATAGCCCAAACCGTAGATCCGCTGCCCGCTGTCGCGGAGCTTCTGCTGCACCGTTTCGAAGAACTTGAAGTATTCCGTCCAGGTCGACGGGATGTCACTGTCCTTGAAGCCGGCCTTCTCCACTAGCGGCCGCCATACGGAGTAGTGCATGGCCTGCTGCTTCAGCGGCACGCCGAAATCACTGCGCTTGTGCGTGACGTTGTCGTAAAGCCGGGCGGCCGTGAGCGCCGTTTTGCTGTATTCGGCCTTTTGCGTATCAACGACGTCGCTGACGTCGGCAAGCCGGTCGTTCCACGCGGCCTGCGGCAGCAGGAGGAAATCGCCGTTATCGACATAGCACAGGTCCGGCACGTTGCCGGTCGTCAGCGCCGCGATGATCTTCGCCGGTAGATCGGACCCGTTGTAGAAGGTGAGGTCAATCTTGTTGCCGCTCTCCTTCTCGTAGGCGGCGATCGTGTCGCGCAAGGCCTGATCCTCGCTCGGGTAGAAACCCTGGTTCCACCAGATCGTGATCGTCTGCCCTGCCGCAGACGCCGCCGCGGGGACGAAAGCTGTGCCCAAACCCACCACGAGCGACGCCACGACCGCCCATTTCGTCCGTTGCCGAACCATCGAGTTCTCTCCCCTCAGCCGCCGGTCGAGCCGGTTTGTTGGCGCCATCAGAGGCGCGATCGGCGCACCCTGTCGAGGACTTTCTGGCCTAAACGGAGCGTTAACCATCGGCATGCAGAATGGGTCCACGAAATTCGGGAAGATCCCATGTCTCGCAACGACCTTCTTCTGCTGATCGCAGGCGCGACTGTCGCCGCCTTCCTCGCCGACAACCCGGGCAGCGTCTCTCGATCCTCGTCCATGTTGGTCGCTAACCTGACAGCCACCGCGTCCTCCAGCGCCCCCTGGGCTGACGTGCAGCCGATCGCCGCCGCGCCGCGATAGGTGGCGGGACGGGACAAGCCTGGGCGCGCCGGTGCGCGAGTTGCACCGCCGAACGACGGCTGTCGTCGCGCTGGGGCTCCTACCCTCGATTTGGGCCGCGTGGCTTCTTTGGTTAGCGCCGGTCGAGGGGCTGGGCGCCGATCGGACGGCGTTGGCGGCCCGCGACTTCACTGCGCTCTGGGCGGCGGGCCAAGCCGCTGCGCAACACTCGCTCGCCATTCTCGCCAGCCCGGTTGCGTTCACCGACTTCCTGCGCGCGCAGTTCGGCCCGGGCATACCGGCCCAGATATGGCCTTATCCGCCCCCGATCCTGCTGCTGGCGCAGCCGCTGGCAAAGCTGCCGCTTTACAGCAGCTTCGCCGTCTACAGCGCGGCCGGCTTGGCGGTTCTTTGGCTCGCGACCCGGCTCGCCGAACTTTCCACCCTGGCGCGGGCGGCGATTCTCGTCAGCCCGGCCGTGATGAGCAACGCGCTCTGCGGCCAGAACGGCACATTGATCGCAGCCCTCCTGTGCGGCGGCCTGCTGGCGATCGACCGCCGGCCGATCCTGGCGGGCGCTCTACTCGGCGCCGTGGTGATCAAACCGCAATTCGCCTTTCTGCTGCCTTTCTGCCTTTTGGCGGCGCCTCGCCGAGCAGCGCTTCTCTCGACGGGAATCAGCTCGCTCTCACTCTCTCTTCTCTCGGTCATCGTATTCGGATATCAACCTTGGGTAGAGTTCTTCTCCAAAAATCGTGGCGCCGTTTCAGCCTACATCGGAGCACCGTGGCAGTCAGACCCGGCCCAGGCGATCTTCAGCAGCGTCTTCATGGCCGTGAGGTCTTTGGGAGGGGGAACGACTGCCGCCGCCGTGGTCCAAGCCGCCGCTTCCTGTTGTTGCGCCTATTTCGTCTGGCGGCTCTGGCGAAATCCGCAATGGGATGCCCGGCAGCGGGCGGCGGCAACGATCCCGCTGATACTGCTCGCCTCTCCATGGGTGCACATGTACGACATGCCCGCTCTGGCGGTCTCGCTAGCGCTCTTGCTTCCTGGTTGCACGGTGCCGGGTCGAATTTTGATCGCAATCGCCTGGTTATGGCCCGGGCTCTCACCCGTGCTGACCGTCCCGCCACTATGCGCCGTTCTGAGCATCGCGAGTGTGGCGCGGTTTGCCCAGCGTGGCTTCGGCACGCTGCAATCGGCCTCTGCCTGATGTGTGGCGCGGGCGACCCGGGCTTTGCGGCGACGGTAGACCGCTCCTGCGATGTCGCCGCCGCCAAGGCGGAACACGATTGGAACCTGCCGAGCGGTATCTTGTCCGCCGTAGGAACCGTCGAGAGCGGCCGCGCCGGCCCATCGGGCAACGCACCTTGGCCCTGGACGATCAACGCGGCCGGCCGCGGCACCTTCCATGGCACCAAGGAAGAGGCCGTCGCGACGGTCCTGGCCATCATGACGCGCGGCTACCCGTATATTGATGTGGGCTGTTTCCAGGTCGATCTGGCCTACCACCCCGGCGTGTTTCGATCGCTCGACGAAGCGTTCGACCCCGATCACAACGCGCAAGCTGCTGCCCGCATTCTGCTGACCCAGCGCATTGGTTCGCCCGATTGGGGCACGGCCGTCGCCCGATACCATTCCGCGACACCTGCCTTGGGCAATGCCTATCTCGAGCGCGTCCGGCGCGCGCTGCCCGGCGCCCGGCAGCGGACGCTGGAGGCACAAAGCGAGGTCCCGGCGCCCACCTTCGACGAAACGACGGCACCGGCCGGCAAAGCGAAGCTGCCCGTCGTCATCTATGCACGGCCTTATACCGGCGGGCCGGCCGGGCCGCAGATCGTTCACGTAAGCGCCCACCGTGAACGCTGAAGAACGCAACTAAGGGCATTATAACGGAAACGTGTTGCAACCTGAGCACACCCATCTTGCAGAGCTACTTACAGCACTACTCTCGGTAGTAGATCCGTGTGATAAGCTACTAGTCCTAGGAAGTGACGCGTAGAAATGCGGTATCAAAAAGTCTTCCGCTTCTTGCTCCTAAGCACCGGGCTGCTTGCTGGAACGCCGGTGCTGGGCCAAGACCTTCCTGCAACCAGCGCAGGCCGCTCCGTCGTGCCGGCTCGCCCATCGCCGGTCATCGTGGACGCGGGATCAGGCCGCTTGATCCAGTTGCCGGGTCCGGCAGCCACGATCCTGGCCGCCGACCCCCGGATCGCCCGGGTTCAGCCGGCGTCGCCCACCTCGATCTTCATCATGGGCGTTACACCGGGCCACACCACCGTCATCGCGACCGCGGAGAATGGCGCACCCATCGCCGAGTATGACGTCACCATCCGACCCGGTACCGGCACTGTTACGGAGTCGAGCGGCCCACGCCCAGCGCCAAGCCCGGGCGCGATCGAGGGAGCCATCCGTCGAAACCTGCCCGGCATGGGATCGGTGCACGTGACGGCTGCCGGCCGCAATTCTTTCGTTCTGTCCGGAACGGTGGCAAACGCCAGTGAGTCACAGCGGGCGGAAGCGGTCGCCCGGGCTACGGCCGGCGACAATCGGGAGGTCATCAACAACCTCGAGCTGTTGAGCGCCACCCAGGTGAACGTGCGTGTTCGTGTGGCAGAGATCTCGCGCCAGATTACCCACGAGCTCGGGTTCAACTGGCAGGCGCTCGGCCGTGTGGGCAGCTTTGTCCTAGGGCTGCGCACGGGTGGCGGCGCATTGGCGGCCGCGGATGCGATCACGAGCGGCGCCCTGAGCACCGGCTCGCTTGCCACGACAGCCAGCCGCTTCGCCGCGGGTGTCACGACGAACCGGCTCGACATCAACTCCGTCGTCGACGCGCTTGCGGCCGATCAGCTGATCACGATCCTGGCCGAGCCGAACCTCACGGCGCAATCTGGCGAGACCGCCAGTTTCTTGGCCGGCGGCGAATTTCCGGTTCCGACGGGCACCAGCGGCAACAGCAACACGATCACGGTCGAATTCAAACAATTCGGTGTCAGCCTCTCGTTCGTTCCCACCGTGCTCGGCCCCAATCGACTGAACCTGCGTATCCGACCGGAAGTCAGCCAGCTCTCTACCACGGGAGCGGTAAGCTTGCCGCTGGCGGGCGGCTCCGTCACGATCCCCGCGTTGCAGGTGCGTCGGGCTGAAACGACGTTGGAGTTGGGATCCGGCCAGAGCTTCGCCATCGGCGGCTTGCTCCAAAGGACAACGACGCAGGTCGACAACGGCATATTGGGCCTCGGCGACATCCCGGTCCTGGGAGCGCTATTCCGTTCGGATCGCTTCCAGCGGAACGAGACCGAACTCGTCATCATCGTCACTCCTTATCTGGTCCAGCCCGTCTCGGACCCGAGCCGGCTCTCTGCGCCCACTGACGGGTTCGCGCCTGCGGTCGACCTGGACCGCCTCGTTTTTCGTCGGCAGATCGCGCGCGGAGCGCCGATGCCCCAACTGCGGAGCCGTCCGGATGCGGGCTTCATTCTTGAGTAAGGACTGTTTCGGGACTCGCCTGGGCTGGCTCGCCGCACTGGTGGCTCTGAGCGCAGCTGGCTGCACGGAGCCTGAGATCGATCGCCCGGGAACCTGGCATCCGACGGCAATGAACGAGCAGAATCTCCGGGCGATGCTGGTGGACCCGCAGGATGAGTTCCGCGGGACCGGCGCGACCACGACGCGGGGCGACACCGCGGCCCGGGCCGTGACCCGGTTGCTCACCGATCGCCGGCGGACCCTGCTGGACGCGTCGCTCGCCCACGTGGGAGCCACACCCGGTGCCGGGGCGGATGCACCCCTCCCCATCTCCGGCCCAGGCGCCGCCGCTTCCGGAAGCGTGCCATGAGAGGTCTGGCGCTCGTGGTCACCGGTGCGCTCCTATTGCTCGGCGCCTGCTCTCGCAGCCATGATGGCGATTCGGTCGTCGTGCGCGAGCCCGACACGGCATCACGCATGCATATTGCGGCGACCGCCGCGGCCGCTGGACAGACCGACATCGCGCTCTCGATGTACGAGGCCGCCGCTGCCGCCGCACCGGACGACCCGGAGGTGCAGGCCCGTCTCGTCAGCATGCTCCTCAAAGCCGGTAAGCCAGGCCCGGCGGAACAGGCGCTCTCGCGCGCGCTCTCGCGCAAGCCGAACAACCCCGTGTTGTTGCGGTGGCTCGGCAATCTGCGATTGGAAACCGGCTCCGCCCAGGAAGCTATGGACGTCTTCGACAACCTGCTTTCCCGGGACTCGAAGAACCTTGCGGCTCTGAATGGGCGCGGCGTGGCGCTCGACCTCCTCGGTCAGCATGACGCGGCCCAGCAGGTCTATCGCACGGCACGGGCGATCGCACCCCAAGACGTGCAAACCGCCAACAACCTTGCCGTTTCCTATCTCCTTTCCGATCGACCGGCACAAGCGCGCGACATCCTGCTGCCGCTGGCCCGGCAATCCAATCTGCCTCCCCGAATCCTCAACAATCTCGCCATCGCGGAAGCTGCAATCGGAACCGGTCAGGTCGAGCCCGGCATCACCGCAACGATCGACTCGGGCGATTTACGGACGATGGCTGCCTCCTTCGGCGGGTCTGCCCCGGCCGACAGCCCGTCGCTTGCGCCAGCGCCGGAAGCAAAGCCGGCCGGATAACAGCCCGCGCCTTGATCGGCGGCTGCCTCACTCCATTTACCATCCAGTTGGATGGTCTGGAGATGTTGCGCGATGTCGGAGGGAGCGTTACGGGTCGCTGATAGCGAGAAGATAACGATCAATCTTGGATTCGTCGATCTCGGTCGCATCGAGCTTCTCGTGGATGACCGGTTCTACGCCAACAGGACGGATTTCATCCGCACGGCGATCCGCAATCAGCTCGACAGGCATGAGGACGTGGTGCGGCAGTCGGTATCGCGGCGCACGCTCGACATGGGCGTGCGGCTCATCACCCGAACCGAACTCGAGGCGCTGAAGGAGAGGGGCGATACGCTGCACGTCAAAGTGCTCGGGCTTGCGACGATCGCAAGCGACGTGTCGCCCGAACTTGCCCGGGCGACAATCGCCTCCATCCGCGTCCTCGGCGCGCTGCATGCCAGCGCTTCGATCCGGGCCGCGCTTTCCGATCGGATTAGTTGAATGATCATCAAACCCAAAAACTTGGATTTCCGGGTCAAGCTACCGAACGTGTCGTTCCGGCCTCCAACCGGCGCGCAGACGCCCGATTGGTTGGATCTGGTGCCCGGGAACGTCCGCGACTTGGTGAGTTCCCACCTGCCGCTGGGGCTCCGGGCGGCGGAGCCTGCCGGGAATCCAACGCCGGACGGCGCGCGCTTCCTCTCGTCGAGCTTCAGCAACGCCGCCGGGACGCGCCCTTATCGGCTCTACATTCCCGCCTCGTACCGGGGCGAGCCGCTGCCGCTGGTCGTCATGCTGCATGGATGCACCCAGTCGCCCGAGGATTTCGCCGCCGGTACCGGGATGAACGAGGCGGCGGAGCGGTCGGGCTGCCTGGTCGCCTATCCCGGCCAGACGATGCAAGCCAACGTCCAGAAGTGCTGGCAGTGGTTCAACCCGCAGGATCAGCGGCACGGATCCGGCGAGCCCTCGCTGATCGCCGGGATCACAAGGCAGGTCATGCAAGACTATGCCGTCGATCCGCGCCGGGTCTATGTGGCCGGGCTGTCCGCGGGCGGGGCGGCGGCGGCGATCATGGGGGCGGCGTACCCCGACCTCTATGCGGCCATCGGCGTCCATTCGGGACTGGCTTGCGGCGCGGCGCGCGACCTGCCGACGGCGCTCGCCGCGATGAAGGGTGGCGCGCGCGCCACCCCGACCTCGCGCGCGGGCCGGGTCATGCCGGCCATCGTGTTCCATGGAACGAACGACGGGACGGTGAGCCCGTCGAACGGAGAGGCCGTCGTCGAACAGTCGGCGGGAGGGGCTGGGCTGCGGCGGGAGGTGCAGCGCCGCCGGAACGAGGGCGGCCGCGCGTGCACGCGCACGACCTTCACCGATGCGGCGGGCCGGGTCGTCACGGAACATTGGCTCATCCATGGCGCGGGCCATGCCTGGTCTGGCGGACGGGCTGCGGGCTCTTACACGGACCCGTCCGGGCCGGATGCGACGGCGGAGATGCTACGGTTTTTCGGGGAACACGCGCGGCCTTAGCCGCTCTCCACCTCACGGGGCGTCGTGTTCGGCGAGGAACGCGGCCACCGCCGGCGCGAACAGCTTCTGCGATTTCCCACCCACGAAGACGCCCACATGCCCGCCGGGCAAGCCCAGCTCGCGGTAATCCGACGAGCCGACCTTGGACGCGAGCGCGCGCGAGGTGGCCGGCGGGATGATGTGGTCGTCCTCGGCGAACACGTTGAGGACCGGCATGGTGATGCGGCCGAGGTCGACCGGCCGGCCATCCAGCTGCCACTCGTTCCGAACCAGCTTATTTTGCTGATACAGGTCCTTGAGCCACTGCTTGGCCGCCTCGCCCGGGTGGTCCGGCCGGTCGGCCAGCCATTTCTCCATGCGCAGCCAGTTCATCAGCCGGGTCTCGTCATCGATGATGTCGAGCAGATCGAAATTGTATTTAAGCAAGGTCCGCATGGGCGTCATCTGGTTGAACACGGCGCCCAGAAATTCGCCCGGCAGGTTGCCCGTGGCGTCGATCAGCCGGTCGATGTCCTCTGGCTCGAGGCTGCGGGACCAGATGTTGAGGAAGCCGTGGCCCGGCCGGTCGTCGACCGTGTCGGCGTGAAAGTCGATCGGCGTGATCGTGAGCGTCAGCGTGTTGACCCGCGCAGGGAACAGCGCGGCGTACGCCGTGGTGAAGACGCCGCCCTCGCAGATGCCCAGAAGATTGACCCGCGTCACCCCGGCCCGGCGCGCGACCTCGCCGACGCAATCATCGAGGTAGCCGCAAATGTAGTCCTCGAGCTTGAGGTAGCGGTCGGCCCGCGAGGGATTGCCCCAGTCGACGACATAGAGGTCGAGCCCGAGGTTCAGCAGGTTGCGGACCAGCGAGCGGTCTTCCTGCAGGTCGGTCATCGTCCACCGGCCAATCAGCCCGTAGCAGAGCAGCACCGGAACGCGGACCCGCTGCTCCGCCAGGGGGCGAAAGTGGAACAGGCTGACCTTGTCCTGCTGCCAGACGAGGTCCTTCGGTGTCGTGGCGATCGCCAGATCGGCGTCGCCGAGGGCGGCCAGCAGGCGCCCGCCGGTCATCATCTTGGTGCCCAGCGCCGCCATGCCGGCCAGGGCGGCGGCCGCCGCCCTGGGGAGGTCAGGCCGGGTCACCCTAGCGCGCTTCTCGCCGGCGGGCCGCGCTGGCACGCGATTTCGTCGCCCGCGGGGCCGGCGGCGCCTCGGGCGGCGCAGGCGGGACGACCTGTCTGGCGGCGTCCAGCTCGCGCCGCACCTTCCGCAGCTCGCGGCGCATCTCGGTCACCGAGCGGTGGACGTCATCCAACTCCGTGCGGGTCGGCCAGCCAAATTGGCGGCCGATCGCTTCGCTCAGCTCCGCCTGCGCCAGGCGGAATTCCGTGCTGGCCCGGATCATCTCGCGTTGCGACCGGAGGAACGGTTCCGACCGTTGCGCCTCGAGCAGGTGCCGGTTGCCGATCTCGGTCCACAGCGCCACCGCCTGCTTCGGCTCAAGCGACCGTCCCGCCAGCTCGGCCGAGTATTGCCGACCCGCCTTGATCCAGGCGTCGAGGACCACCCTCTGGTGCTCGAAGGCACGCTGCCGCAGCTCCGTCCAGCGCCGGACGACGCTGCTGTATCGCCGCTCGAAATCCCAGAAATCCGACAAAAGCGGCCCGTTGATCGTCCGGGCGAGGGCTTCGTCCAACTCCGTGTGGCCTTGCATCCAGCGGCTTGGGTCGATCACACGCTCGAGCATGGCCTTGGTCGCGCCGCTGCTGCCGGTGGCTTGGCCGAGGCGGTTGGCGAGCTCGGCGGAAAGCGCCTCCGCGGCCGACCAAAGTTGCATGGTGGCTTCGCCGGCCTGCGCCAACTCGGGGGAAGTCGCGCGGTTGGCTGCCGGCATCTCGCCCCCGAACAAGGCCTGCATTCCGTCCAGCGCCGCCTTGCCCTGCGCCGACCAGAAATCGACGACCGCCTTCAATCCGTCGGTCGGCTCGTCCGTCATTGGTTGAACTCGATCACCTGCAGGACCCCGCCGCATTGAACACCGCATCGACGGCGCGGTGCAACGCGGCGGCGGTTGCGGTGTCGCCGACGTGACCGGGCGCTCAGCGGGCGATCGCGTTGAGCGCGGCCTGCAGCGTGTAAGCGGCGGCCATGCCGTCGACGATCTTGGCGCGCTTGCCGCGGCTCAGGTCCATCTCGTCGATCAGGAAGCGGTTGACTGCGGAGGATGACAGCCGCTCGTCCCACAGGGCGGCGGGCAGCCCGGTCGCTCTGGAGAGTTCGAGCGCCCAATCCTGCGCCGCCTGCGCCGCGGGGCCGACCGTACCATCCATCGACAGCGGCCAGCCGACCACCAACCCGCCCGCGCCCTGACGCTGGGCGAGCGCGGCGATCTCGCGGGCCATCGCGGTCAGCTTGCCGCGCTTGAGCGCGCCGAACGGGGTGGCGATCATCAGGCCGACATCGGACAACGCCAAGCCGACGGTCTTGCTGCCCGGATCGATCCCGATCAGCCGCTGGCCCCGGCCGAGTTGCGCCCGGAGGTCTGCCATGTTGAACAACGCCATGGCGGCCGGTATCACACCGGCTCCGCCGCATCTATCGAAGGTTTCCCCATGTCGCTCGACCCTGCGACGGTTCGCCGCATCGCCAAGCTCGCCCGCCTGCACCTGGAGGACGCCGACGTGCCGCGGCTCCAATCCGAACTGAACGGCATCCTCGGTTGGATCGAGCAGCTCAACGAGGTCGACGTGACCGGGATCGAACCGCTGGCCGGCGCCGCCGACATGGCCATGCGGTTGCGGGACGACGCGATTACCGATGGCAACATGCAGGAGGCGGTGCTGTCGAACGCGCCGGACCGGGCCGGCGCGTTCTATGCCGTCCCGAAGGTGGTCGAATGAGTCTCACTGACCTTCCCCTCAGCGCCGCCCGCGACGGGCTGCGCCGTGGCGATTTCACGAGTCTCGAACTCGTGGACGCGCATCTGGACGCGATCGAGGCGCTGAACCCGCGTTTGAACGCGTTCATCACCGTGACAGCCGACCAGGCGCGCGACGAAGCCCGCAAGGCTGATGCAGCCCGCGCGCGCGGCGCCGACGGCGCCCTGCTGGGCCTGCCCCTGGCGATCAAGGATCTGTTCTGCACCGCGGGCGTGCGCACCACGGCCGGCAGCAAGATCCTCGCGCCGTTCGTGCCGCCCTATGAGAGCACGGTCACGGCCAATCTGCGTCGCGACGGCGCCGTTTTCGTCGGCAAGACCAATCTCGACGAATTCGCCATGGGCTCCTCGAACATGACGTCGGCCTTCGGCCCGGTCACCAGCCCTTGGACGACGAGCGACAATCGCCGGCTCGTGCCCGGCGGCTCCTCTGGCGGCTCGGCGGCCGCGGTGTCGGCGCGGCTCTGCCTGGGCGCCACCGGGACCGACACCGGCGGCTCCATCCGGCAGCCCGCGTCATTCACCGGTATCGTCGGCGCCAAACCGACCTACGGCCGCTGCTCGCGCTGGGGGGTGGTCGCGTTCGCCTCCTCGCTCGACCATCCGGGCCCGTTCGCCCGCACCGTCGAGGACGCGGCGGTGCTGCTGGGCAGCATGGCCGGGTTCGACCCGAAGGACAGCACCTCGGCCGATCAGAAGGTGCCGGACTTCGCGGCCGCCTGCCGCCAGAGCGTGCGCGGGCTGCGGATCGGCGTGCCGAAGGAATACCGTTCGGACGACATGCCTCCGGAGATCGACGCGCTTTGGCAGCAAGGGCTCGAATGGCTGCGGGCGGCCGGCGCGGAGACGGTCGAGGTTTCGCTGCCGCATACTAAGTACGGCCTGGCCGCCTATTACATCGTGGCGCCAGCGGAGGCGTCGTCCAACCTTGCGCGCTATGACGGGATCCGCTTCGGTCAGCGCCGGGATGGCGTGGATTTGGACGACCTCTACGAGCGCACGCGCGCCGAGGGGTTCGGCCCAGAGGTGCGCCGGCGCATCATGATCGGCACGTACGTGCTTTCGGCCGGCTATTACGACGCCTACTATCTCCGCGCCCAAAAGCTGCGGGCGCTCATCCTGAAGGACTTCACCGACGCGTTCCGCAGCGTGGACGCGCTGTTGACGCCGACCGCGCCTTCCGCCGCCTTTGCGCAGGGGGAGAACATGGACGACCCGATCAAGATGTACCTGAACGATGTGTTCACCGTGCCGGCCAACATGGCGGGCATTCCGGGCATTTCGGTGCCGGCCGGGTTGGACAAGGCCGGGCTGCCGCTCGGGCTGCAGGTGCTGTCGCGGCCGTTCGACGAGGCGACCGGATTCGCGGTCGCCGCCGTGCTCGAGAGCGCAGCCGGGTTCGACACGCTGCCGCCGCTGCGGGCCGGAGCCGCGGGATGAGCTCCTCCTTGAACCAATACGTCATCGAGGGCTCGACCGGGCCGTGGGAGATCGTCGTGGGCCTCGAGGTCCACGCGCAGGTCATCAGCCAATCGAAGCTGTTCAGCGGGGCGGCTACCCAGTTCGGCGCCGAACCGAACAGCCAGGTCAGCTTCGTCGACGCGGCCTTCCCCGGCATGCTGCCGGTGCCGAACCGCGAGTGCGTGGCCCAAGCCGTCCGCACCGGGCTCGGGCTGGAGGCGCAGATCAATCTGGTCAGCCGGTTCGACCGGAAGAACTACTTCTATGCCGACCTGCCCGCCGGTTATCAGATCAGCCAGTTCGAGCACCCGATCGTGGGCGCCGGGGTCGTCGAGGTCGAACTCGCCGACGGCTCCAGCAAGCGTATCGGCGTGACCCGGCTGCATCTGGAACAGGATGCCGGCAAGTCGCTGCACGACCAGCACGCGACGAAGAGCTACATCGACCTCAACCGTTCCGGCGTCGCGCTGATGGAGATCGTCAGCGAGCCCGACATGCGCAGCCCGGAGGAAGCCGGCGCCTACCTGCGCAAGATGCGCACGATCCTGCGCTACCTCGGCACCTGCGATGGCAACATGGAAGAGGGTTCCATGCGCGCCGACGTGAACGTCTCGGTGCGCAAGCACGGCGAGCCGTTCCGCACGCGCTGCGAGATCAAGAACGTCAATTCGGTCCGCTTCGTGATGCAGGCAATCGAGGCGGAGGCCAAGCGGCAGGTGGAAATCTGGGAGAGCGGCGGCACGGTCGAGCAGGAGACGCGCCTGTTCGACCCGGCCCGCGGCGAAACCCGTTCGATGCGCTCCAAGGAAGACGCGCACGACTATCGCTATTTCCCTGACCCCGACCTGCTGCCGCTCGTGCTGGACGAGAACTGGGTCGCCGAACTGAAGCGCGGGCTGCCCGAGCTGCCGGATGCCAAGCGGGCGCGGTTCGTCGCCGAATACGGGCTGCCGGTCTACGACGCCGGCGTGCTCGTAGCCGAGAAGGAGACGGCCGCCTTCTACGAGACCGTCGCGAAGGGGCGCGACGCCAAGCTGGCGGCAAATTGGATGATGGGCGATTTCTTCGCCGCGCTGAACCGCACCGGCCGCACGATCGAGACCAGCCCGGTCTCGGCCGCAGCCCTCGGCGAGCTCGTCGATCTGCTGACCGACAAGACGATCAACGGCCGCATCGCCAAAGAGGTGTTCGAGGCGATGGTCGAGACCGGCGAACGCCCGGGCGCGATCGTCGAGGCGAAGGGGTTGCGCCAGGTGACGGACACGTCCGCGATCGATGCGGCGGTGCAGGCAGTCCTCGATTCCAACCCGGACAAGGTGGCCGATTACAAGGGCGGCAAGGAGAAGCTATTCGGCTTCTTCGTCGGCCAGGTGATGAAGGCGATGGCCGGAAAGGGGAACCCGGCCATGGTCAACGACGTGCTCAAAGCCAAGCTCGGGTGACCCTCCCGGGCAAGGGCTGGCGCGCCTACGACCCGAACGTCGAATCGGTGTTCCAGCCCGGGCATCTGCTCCGCGAGGCCCGGCGGCAGCGCAACCTGCCCGACCAGCCCGTGCCCCCGATCGGCGTCCTGGATCCCGACGGCGACCTCGTCGCCTACCTCCGCCGAAACGGGCGCGCCCGCCCGAGCCCGGGCTGGGCCTGCTACCACACGGTGCTCGACGAGTTCGAGCTGCCGGACGGCACCGGCGCTGGCGTCGTCGGCTGCGCCGTGGGCGCCCCGTTTGCCGTGCTCGTCGCCGAGCAGCTATTCGCGAGCGGCTGCCGCCTGCTGGTCAGCGTCACCTCCGCCGGACGCATCGCCGATCTCGGCGAGCCGCCCTACGCCGTGCTGATCGACGGCGCGCTCCGGGACGAGGGCACCAGCGCCCACTACCTGCCGGAAGGCGCCGGGCCGTTCGTTTCCGCCCCGGACCGCCGGCTGCTCGACCGCGTCCAGGCGCGTTTGCTGCGCGACGCGGTCCCGCTGCATCGCGGCCCCACCTGGACCACCGACGCGCCCTATCGCGAGACCGCCGACGCCATCGCCGCCGCTCGCGCGCAGGGCGCGCTCGCGGTCGAGATGGAAGCCGCCGCGCTCTACGCCTTCGCCACCGCGAGCCGCCGGCCGGTGGTCTGCTTCGCCCACGTCACGAACACCATGGGCCAGCAGGCCGGCCCCGATTTCGAGAAGGGCGAGGCCGCCGGCGCGCTCGACGCCCTGCGCCTCATCTCGGCCGCGGCCGATGCGTTCCAACGCGAGACCGCACCGGTTTAGGCGCCCCTGTCAGGCGCGGTAGGCCGAGGCGAACCGCGCCCGCATCGGCTTGAGCGCGAGCAGCGCCAACGCCGCCGTCGTGAAGTCTGCGGCGATCGCGATGACGAAGACCGGGGTCCAGCTGCCGGTGCCGTCGTGCAGCAACGCCGCCATCGGGCCACCGAGGATCGCGCCGATGCCCTGCGCGATGTAGAGGCATCCGTAGTTCTGCGTCGCGTAGGTGGAGCCGAACGTGTCCGTAAGCGTGCTGGGGAACAGTGAGAAGATTTCGCCCCAGCCGAAGAACACGAGGCCGGAGAGCAGCACGAAGAGCACCGGGTCGCCGCGGAAGGCGAGCCAGGCGGTCATGGCGACACCTTCGAGCGCGAAGGCCAGCGCCATCGTGTTCTCGCGGCCGATACGGTCGGACACCCAACCGAAGAATGGCCGGGTCAGCCCGTTGCAGAGCCGGTCGATGGTGAGCGCGAGCGGGACGGCCGCCATCCCCCAGACCAGCATCTTCGCGACACCGAAATCGGCTGCGAAGGCGCCGAGTTGGGACGTCACCATCAGGCCCGAGGTCGACATCAGGCTCATCATCACGAACATCAGCCAGAAGATGGGGGTCTTGGCCATCGCGGCCGGCCCCACGCCCCGCGTGCCGACCGCCATCGCCTGAGCCTCGGGCGGCGTCCGCAAGCCGAGGGCGGCCAAAACGCCGACGGCGCCGAGGACGACGCCCCACTGCATCAAGGTCTTGGGCAGGCCGGAGGAGGCCAGCGTGTCAGCGATCGGGAACGTCGTCGCGATCGCCCCCATGCCGTAGCCCGCCGCGACCACACCGGCCGCGAAACCGCGATGGTCCGGGAACCAGCGGACCATCAGGCCGACGACGCCGACATAGACGATCCCGGTGCCGATCCCGCCGATCAGGCCGTAGGTCAGATAGAGGCCCCACAGCGAGGCGGTGGAGGCCGCCAGCACCCAGGAGAGCCCGGTGAGCGCGCAGCCGAGCGCGATCAGCAGGCGCGGGCCGAAACGATCGACGAGCCAGCCCTGGAACGGGCTGAAGAAGGTCTGCATCACGATGAGGATGCTGAACGTGACCTGGACGGCCGGCGCGCCCACGCCGAGCGACGTCCCGAGCGGCTTTGCGAACAGGGTCCAGACATATTGCGGGCTCGAGATCGCCATCATGCAGACGAGGCCACACAGCAATTGTAGCCAGCGCAGCCCGCTGGTCGGCGCGGCGATCGGGGCAACGGTCGAACTCATGGGCGGAGCGCTCCGGTAAGCGGTTTGATTGGGTCGCCCACATGCAAACCAAGTACCAGCCCCGCGTGTTGCGCCGCGGGGACGGCGCGCTATCGTCGGCGGGAGGAGACACCCAGCATGATCGAACTGCACACGTGGAATACGCCGAACGGCCGCAAGATCAGCGTGGCGCTCGAGGAGATGGGGCTCGAATACACCGTCAAACCGGTCGACATCACCAAGGATCAGCAATTCCAGCCGGCTTTTCTGGCGATTAGCCCGAACAACCGTATCCCGGCGATCGTCGACCCCGACGGTCCCGACGGCGACCCGGTCTCCGTGTTCGAATCGGGCGCCATCCTGCTCTATTTGGCCGAAAAGACCGGCCAGTTCCTGCCGAAGGAGGGCCGCGACCGGGTCAGGGTGTTCGAGTGGCTGATGTGGCAGATGGGGGGCTTCGGCCCGATGCTTGGGCAGGTCCACCACTTTTTGACCGTAAACGAGGCCGACCGAAGCTACGGCCTGCAACGCTACAAGAAGGAGACCGAGCGCCTATACGGCGTGCTGGATCGGCGTTTGGAATTGATGGAGTTCGTCGCCGGGCCGATCTCGATCGCGGATTTCGCCTGCGTCGCGTGGGCGTGGCGGCACGAGCGGCACCAGGTGGATCTGGCCAAATTCCCCAACGTCGAACGCTGGTACAACACGCTCATGGCGCGTCCGGGCACCAAGCGCGGCTTCGAGGTTGCGCTCAGCTAGGCGGACCGATAGAACGAGAGTGCAAACGCTGTGCTGTTGCGATCCCGGCGGAGGGGTGGCCGAGTGGCTGAAGGCAGCGGTTTGCTAAACCGCCATACGGCGTCAAGCCGTATCGTGAGTTCGAATCTCATCCCCTCCGCCAGGTCGCTTTTCGTCAACGCTCTGCGCGAGCGCTGCCGGTAAGGGGGCGGGATGGCGCGGATCGACATCGCGGTCAAAGGTCTGTTCGCGACGCCGGTTGCGGCGGTCGAGGTTCCGGGCGCTGCTGCTCTCAATGCCGAGCTCGAACGGGCGATCCTGGCGCGCCAGGCCGAAACGCCTTCTCTCCAAGCCTCCAACGCGGGCGGGTGGCACTCCGACCGCGATATCGCGCAATGGGGCGGGCCTGCGATCGCCGCCGTGCTCGACATCGCCAAAGGCGTCGGCACCCGCATGACCGCGGACCGGCAGGGCGCGCCGGTGCGTCCGGACTGGACCGTGCAGGCCTGGGCCAACGTCAACGGACCGGGCGACGGCAACATCTGCCACTATCATCCCGGCGCCTTCTGGTCTGGGACGTACTACGTCGCCGATGGCGGTTGCGCGAGCGACCCGGCGCTTGGCGGCGAGTTCGAGATGCTGGACCCGCGCGGGCCGGGTCCCAGCATGTATGCGCCGCAATACAAATTCGCCGGAGAAGACGGCACCTCCGTCGGCAGCGCGGAGGTGATCCGCCCCAAGCCCGGCTTGCTGATCGTGTTCCCCTCCTGGCTGTTCCACCAGGTGCGGACCTACCGCGGCCGCGCGCGACGGATCTCCATCGCCTTCAATCTCGGGCTGGGCTGACCGCGGTGGACGGCGGCGCGCACGGCTTCTCGCGGCGCCAGGTCGACATCCTCGCTCTGCTGCGGCAGGCCGGGCGCGTGTCCGTCGAGGAGCTCGCCGGGCAGTTCGAGGTATCGCCGCAGACGATCCGGCGCGACCTCAACGAGCTGGCCGAGGCGCGCGCGATCACCAGGGTGCACGGCGGCGCGATGGTCGCCTCGGGGGTCGCCAACCTCGCCTACGACGCGCGCAAGCTGGTGGCGCATGCGCCGAAGCGGCTGATCGGCGAGGCCGCGGCGCGGCTGATCCCGGACAATTCCTCGCTGTTCCTCAATCTCGGCACGACCACGGAGGAGGTGGCGCATGCGCTCGCCGGCCGGTCCGGCCTGCTGGTGGTGACGAACAACCTCCATGTCGCCAACGAGCTGTATCGCAACCGGGCGATCGAGGTCGTGATCACCGGCGGCTCGATCCGGCCGAACGATGGCGGCGTGGTCGGCGCGAGCAGCGTCGAGCTGATCCGGCGGTTCCGGGTCGATACCGCCGTGATCGGGGTGTCGGCGATCGACGACGTGGGCGCCCTGCTCGATTTCGACATCCGCGAGGTTCATGTCTCGCGCGCGATCATCGAGCAAGCGCGGCGCGTCGTGCTGGTGACCGATTCGAGCAAATTCGCGCGCACCGCGCCCGCCGTGATCGGCACGCTGGACGACGTCGACGTGCTGGTGACGGACCAGCTGCCCTCCCCCGCGGTCGCCGATCTATGCGCGCGCCATGGCGTACAGGTGATCGAGGCAGGCGGGGCATACGAAACCGATAGCGGCTGAAACGCACTTGATTGCGCGGTTGAGGTTCGTTTACGATCAAAAGGAACGAAACAAACGCGCACTTAGCGCGATATCGGAGGAAGTACCCCGCGTGAGTGGAGCCGGCGAACCAGCCCTCTACGATCTCGCCATCATCGGCGGCGGCGTGAACGGCTGCGGCATCGCGCGGGACGCAGCGGGGCGCGGCTGGAAAGTCCATCTCTGCGAACGCAACGACCTTGGGTCCGGCACCTCCAGCGCCTCGACCAAGCTCATCCACGGCGGCCTGCGCTACCTCGAGCACTACGAGTTCCGCCTCGTGCGCGAGGCACTGCAGGAGCGCGAGGTGCTTTGGAGCATCGCACCGCACATCATCTGGCCGCTGCGTTTCGTGCTGCCCTATCACGCAAAGCTCCGCCCGGCGTGGCTGCTGCGGTTGGGCCTGTTCCTCTACGACCACCTGGGCGGCCCCAAGCGCCTGCCGCCGACCCGCACGCTCCGCCTGCGCCGCGACCCGGCCGGGCAGCCGTTGAAGCCGGTCTTCACGCTCGGGTTCGAGTACTCCGATTGCTGGGTCGAGGATTCCCGGCTTACCGTGCTGAACGCGCGGGATGCGGCCGACCGGGGGGCGACGATCGCACCCCGCACCGCTTGCATGTCGGCCCAGCGGGAGAACGACGTCTGGCAGCTCGACCTGCGCGACGAGGAGACCGGCGAGCGGCGGTCGATCCGCGCCCGGTCGCTCGTCAATGCGGCGGGTCCCTGGGTGGCGGAGGTCGCCAACAACGTGGTGCGCGCCAATGCGCCGGCGGCGGTCCGCCTCGTCCAGGGCAGCCACATCGTGGTGCCGCGGCTCTACGCGCACGACGAATGCTACATCTTCCAGAACGCGGATCAGCGGATCTTCTTCGTGATCCCCTACGAGCGCGACTTCACCCTGATCGGCACGACCGACCAGGATTTCACCGGCGATCCGACCGGGATCAAGGCCTCGTCGGCGGAGATCGAGTATCTCTGCCGAGCCGCGAGCGAATACCTGGTGACGCCGGTGACGCCGGACATGGTCGTGTGGACCTATTCGGGGGTTCGCCCGCTCTTCGACGACGGCTCGACCAAGGCCCAGGAAGCTACGCGCGACTACGTGCTGAAGCTGGACGCCGCGGACGGGGCGGCGCCGCTGCTGTCGGTGTTCGGGGGCAAGATCACCACCTATCGCCGGCTTGCGGAATCGGCGCTGGCCTCGCTGGAGGCGCTGCTGCCACCGGCGACCGGCGCGAAAGCCGGGTGGACCGGCGAGGCGAGCCTTCCCGGCGGCGACTTCCCGCGGGATGGCTTCGAGGCGCAGGTCGCGGCGGCTTGCCGGCGCTACCCGTTCATGCCGGAGCCGGAGATGCGGCGGCTGGTCCGCGCCTATGGCACCCGGGTCGACGCGATCCTCGAAGGTGCGACGTCGCGCGCCGATCTGGGCCGGCGTTTCGGGACGGACCTCACGGAGGCGGAACTGCGCTATCTGGCGAGCCAGGAATGGGCGCGCACCGCCGAGGACGTGGTTTGGCGCCGGACCAAGCTGGGCTTGCGGCTTTCGGCCGAGGAGATCGCGGCCGTGGGCGAGGCGCTCGAGGCGATCCACCGGGTTAGGCAGCGCGCGGCATGAGCCTCGAACTGCAAGGGATCGGTCTGCGCGACGTCCGCGGGGCGGTCATCGACGACGTGTCGCTGGTGCTCGAGCGGGGCAGCATGACCGTGCTGCTGGGGCCGACCCTGTCGGGCAAGACGACGCTGATGCGGCTGATGGCCGGGCTCGACCGCCCCACCTCCGGCCGCGTCCTGCTCGACGGCAACGATGTGACGGACGTGCCGGTCCGCAAGCGCTCGGTCGCGATGGTGTATCAGCAGTTCGTCAACTACCCGAGCCTGTCGGTCTACGAGAACATCGCCTCGCCGCTGCGGGTCGCCGGGCTGCCGAAGGCGGAGATCGAGGCGCGCGTGCAGGAGGCGGCCAAGCTGCTGCGGCTGGAGGGGATGCTCGAGCGGTCGCCGGCGCAGCTGTCGGGCGGCCAACAGCAGCGGACCGCGATTGCGCGCGCGCTGGTCAAGCGGGCCGACCTCGTCCTGCTCGACGAACCGCTCGCCAATCTGGACTACAAGTTGCGCGAGGAATTGCGCGAGCAGCTGCCGCTGATCTTCGCGGAGTCGAACGCGATCCTGGTCTATGCGACGACGGAGCCGACCGAAGCGCTGCTGCTCGGTGGGCGCACGGTCACGCTCTGGGAAGGCCGCGTGACCCAGCACGGCGTGACCCACGCGGTCTATCGCGAGCCGGCCAACCTCCATGCGGCCGCCGTCTTTTCCGATCCGCCGCTGAACCGCCTCGGCCTAGAGAAGAGCGGGGCACTGCTTCGGCTGCCCGGCGGGCGGCAGGCACCCTCGGTCGGCGTGATGGCCAACCTGCCCGACGGGCCCTACACGATCGGCTTCCGGTGCGAGAACGCCTCCGTCGGCGAGGGCGGCGGATTGTCGTTCCCCGGCACGGTCGCGGTGACGGAGGTGAACGGGTCCGAGAGCTTCGTGCACGTGAATGTCGGCTTCGCGACCTGGGTGTGCCTGATGCCCGGCGTACACGATCTGGAGCCGGGCGAGGCGGCGAGCGTGCATATCGACATGGGCCGGGTGTTCGCGTTCGACGGCTCCGGCGCGCTGGCCGGGTCGCCGGCCATGGCGAGATCGGCGTAGCGCATGGCCCGGATCACGCTCGACGGCGTCGGCCACGCTTACGGAACAGCCCGCGGCGGCGCGCCCAGCTACGCGCTGAAGCCCATGCACCACGTCTGGGAGCAGGGGCGCGCCTATGCGCTGCTCGGGCCGTCGGGCTGCGGCAAGACCACGCTGCTGAACATCATCTCCGGCCTGGTGATCCCGTCCGAGGGGCGGCTGTTGTTCGACGACCGCGACGTGACGCGGCTGCCAACCGAGCAGCGCAACATTGCGCAGGTGTTCCAATTTCCCGTCATCTACGACACCATGACGGTGGCACAGAACCTGGCGTTCCCGCTGCGGAACCGCAAGCTCGACCCGGGCGCGATCCGACAACGCGTGGCCGAAGTGGCCGACATGCTCAATCTGACCGCCGACCTGCCCCGCCGCGCGCGCGGCCTGACCGCTGACGCGAAGCAGAAGATTTCGCTCGGGCGCGGCCTGGTCCGCTCGGACGTGGCGGCCGTGCTGTTCGACGAGCCGCTGACGGTGATCGACCCGTCTCTCAAATGGGAGCTGCGCTCAAAGCTCAAGGCGGTCCACCGCGCGCTCGACCTGCTGATGATCTACGTGACCCACGACCAGGTGGAGGCGCTGACCTTCGCCGACGAGGTCGTGGTCATGAAGGATGGCGCGGTGCTGCAGATCGCCTCGCCAGCGGCGCTGTTCGAACGGCCAGAGCATACCTTCGTCGGCTATTTCATCGGCTCGCCGGGCATGAACCTCGTGCCGGCTGAGATCAGCGGGAGTCTGGCGCACGTGGCCGGGCAGACGATCCAGCTGGCCGCCCGGTTCGGCGCGCTGCAGGGCTCGACCGTGCTGGGTTTCCGCCCGGACTACACGCAGCTGGCCCGCGGCGGCGGCCTCTCCGTGCAGATCCGTCGGATCGAGGATCTCGGCCGCCGGCGGCTGGCGCGGGTGTCGGTGGGGCCGCACGAGATCTTCGCGACGGTGCCGGAGGGGCTCAGCTTCGAGGATGACCGGGCCGGGCTACTGATCGATCCGGCGCATCTGTTCGTCTATGCCGACGACCGGATCGTGGACGGCCGGCAAGAGCGCGACGTGGCGGTATGAACGACAAGCCCTACAACAACCGCGCCTGGTTCCTCGTGCTGCCGGTGCTCGGTTTCGTGCTGTTCTCGGCGCTGCTGCCGATGATGACCGTCGTGAACTACTCGCTGCAGGACACGATGGGGAACAACCATTTCTTCTGGAACGGGGATGGCTGGTTCCGCGACCTGCTGAACCCGTCGACCGAAATGGGCGCGCGCTTTGCTGGCGCCCTGGTCCGCAACCTGGCGTTCTCGTTCGCGGCGCTGGCCATCGAACTGCCGCTCGGGATCGCGCTGGCGATGTGCCTGCCGCGGCAGGGTTTCGCGGTCGGATTGAGCCTCGTGGTGATCGCGCTGCCGATGCTGATCCCGTGGAACGTGGTCGGCACGATGTGGCAGATCTTCTCGCGCCAAGACATCGGCCTGTTCGGGGCGGCGCTGACTGGGATCGGCCTGCACTACAACGTCACGCAGGACCCGGTGTCGGCCTGGTCAACCATCCTGGTCATCGACGTGTGGCATTGGACGCCGCTGGTGGTGCTGCTGAGCTACGCCGGGCTGCGGGCGATCCCGGATGCGTATTACCAGGCGGCCCGCATCGACGGCGCGAGCCGCTGGGCGATCGTCCGCAACATCGAGCTGCCGAAGCTGCAGAAGGTGCTGGTGATCGCGGTCCTGCTGCGGTTCATGCAGACGTTCATGATCTACACCGAGCCGTTCGTGGTCACCGGCGGGGGCCCCGGCAACTCGACGACGTTCCTGTCGATCGACCTGGTCAAGATCGCCTTGGGGCAGGTGGACCTCGGCAACGCGGCGGCCATCTCGCTGGTCTACAACCTGATCACCATCGTGATCTGCTGGGTGTTCTACACGATCATGACGCAGCTGGAGCGCCGCGGGCAGGAGACGGTGGTGGTGGCATGAAGCGGGCCGTCCTCGTGCTGTACCTCGTTCTGCTGATGCTGCCGATCTACTGGCTCATCAACATGAGCCTGCGCAGCAACGTGGACATCATGTCCCGGCTGGCGCTCTGGCCCCACCATCCCAGCCTGGAAAAATACGAATACATCCTGCGCGACCCGGTTTGGGTGCACGCCTTCCTCGTCTCGCTCACCTACGTGGCGATCAACACCGTGATCTCCGTCAGCGTCGCGCTCCCGGCGGCTTACGCCTTCAACCGGTTCCGCTTCGTGGGCGACAAGCACCTGTTCTTCTGGCTGCTCACTAATCTCATGGCGCCCGCCGCCGTCTACGCCCTGCCCTTCTTCAACCTCTACTATGCGATCGGTCTGTTCGACACAGTGTGGGCGGTGGCCCTCGCGCACTGCCTGTTCAACGTGCCGCTGGCGGTCTGGATTCTCGAGGGCTTCATCGGCAGCGTGCCGCGCGAGATCGATGAGACGGCGGCGATCGACGGCTATTCCTTCCCGCGCTTCTTCGTCCGCATCTTCCTGCCGCTGATCGCCAACGGCATCGGCGTCACCGCTTTTTTCTGCTTCATGTTCTCCTGGGTAGAGCAATTGCTGGCGACGACGTT